>NZ_JBMNPQ010000013.1:0-28011 GCF_050943655.1 Peptoniphilus sp.
TTATGTAACTTTTCCGTAACTATTTACTGTTTTGTAATATTCCTGTCATATTATTTTAAATATACGGCACATAGTATTAGTTATTGTACAAAAGCTATATTTGCTAAAACGATTAACTGCTAATGCAGATTTTTAGGTTTTTAATCTTTTTTATTTAAATGCACTTGAAATTTTTTGTCACAAGATAAATATTTTATTTTAACTTTCTTCTATTTATATGGAAAATAATATTAAAACTTTCACCAATAACTTTTATTAAAACAAAAAAGACGAGGACATCCTCGCCTTTATATAAATTAATTATTTTTCAACAGTTACATTTTCTTCGAAAGCTTTTTCGTCGAATTCTTCGATTCCTGCTGGAAGTTTAACTTCTGTGATGTTGTTCTTTCTGAATGCAAACATATCTAATCTCTTTAGATTTTCTGGAAGTTTGATTTCTGTTAAGTGGTTTTTGTAGAATGCAGAAACTCCAATAAATTCTACTGTATCAGGAATGTTAATTTCTCCTAGTTCGTTTAGTGAGAAAGCATTGTCTCCAATAAATTCAAGATTTTTTGGCATCTTAACATCTGTAAGTTTGTTTCTGTAGAATCCGTAAGCGTCGATTTTTTTAACAGCGTCTGGAATGATAACTTCAGTTAAGTTATTTACTCCAAATGCGTTATATTGAATTTCTTCAACTGTTTCAGGAATAACAACAGAGTTTAATTTTCTTCTATAGAAGCATTGTTCTCCTATTACTCTAATTTTTGTTCCGTCTGGGCCTTCTGTAGGTACTACCATATCAAAGTATCCGTTTTCTTTGATTTTATCTTTTCCCTTTCTTGTCATACCCTTAAGAACATCTCCATCAAATATAAAATCGTCAAATTCCCATGGTTTTTCCATATGTATCCTCCCTACTAAAATAATAATTACCTTCACGTTTATTATAGCACATATAAAAATAATTATAAAGGAAAGCCTTCTATACTCGCCATAATAAACGTTTTTGCAGCTATTTAAAAATACTTTTACTATAAGTTTTTTATTTAGTTGTTTGTTTACTATATAACAATTTTATCTTTTTAATTTTTCACTTTTTCTAAAAATATTTTTTAATTTGTCACTTAAGCTTTAAAATTATTTTTAAAATTTTTACATTGCCATTAACTTAAAGAGAACTTTATATATTCATATTTTCTATGATATAATAGAAGTAATATTAATTAGGAGGTTATCCTTTTGGAAAAAATTATTGTAAAACCAAATGGACCTCTAAGTGGAAGCGTTAGAATTTCTGGTGCAAAGAACGCAGCACTTCCAATTCTTGCGGCTTCAATCTTAGGGACAGAAAAAATCGTACTTGAAGACGTGCCTGAACTAAAAGATGTTGAGATCATTACAGAAGTTTTAAGAGGTTTAGGTTTAAAGATAGAAAAAGATAATAATACACTTACAATCGACCCAAGCGGTCTAAATTCTTATGAGACAGATTATGAACTAATGAGCAAGATGAGGGCATCTTTCTTAGTTATGGGACCACTTCTTGCAAGACTTTCTAAAGCTTACAATTCACTTCCTGGTGGTTGTAACATTGGTACTCGCCCAATCGACTTGCACTTAAAGGGCTTTAGTGCTCTTGGTGCAAAGATCACTATGACTCACGGCGAGATTAAGGCAGAGGCAGATAAACTTGTTGGGGATAGGATTTATCTTGACTTCCCATCAGTTGGCGCCACAGAAAACATTATGATGGCAGCTGTACTTGCAGAGGGAGAGACAATCCTCGAAAACTGTGCAATGGAGCCTGAAATAGTAGACCTTGCTAACTTTTTAAACAAAATGGGAGCACGCGTAATGGGCGCAGGCACTTCTACAATCAAGATTAAGGGTGTAGAAAAGCTAACTGGTTGCACTCACCAAATTATTCCTGACAGAATCGAAGCAGGTACATTTATGGTTGCATCTGCCATAACTGGCGGCGATATTGAAATCGACAATGTAATCACTTCTCACTTAAAGCCAGTTATTGCAAAACTTGAAGAGTGCGGAGTTGAAGTTATAACTAATGGAAGTAAGCTAAGAGTAATTGGACACGAAGACCTAAAGCCAATTGAGATTAAAACTCTACCACATCCAGGTTTTCCAACAGATTTACAAGCCCAATTTATGGCACTTCTAACTCAAGTTGAAGGACAATCTTCAATTATCGAGACTGTTTTTGAAAATAGGTTCATGCACGCTGAAGAACTTAAGAAAATGGGGGCGAATATCAAAGTAATAGATAGAGAAGCCATCATTACGGGTAAGAATAAGTTATATGGTTCGAAGGTGCGCGCAACTGACTTAAGGGCTGGCGCAGCACTCATCCTAGCTGGCCTTGTGGGCGAAGGTGAGACCGAAATTTCAGACATCTACCACATTGACAGAGGATACGAAAAAATTGAAGAAAAATTTAGAAGCCTTGGGGCTAAAATCGAAAGGATTGATACTGAGGCTTAATCGAAAGGGAGATGTAAATGAAAAAATTTGGAGTAGCACTTCTTGCCATGGCACTGTTATTTTTAACAGCATGCTCTGGTGGCGATAAGAAGGAAGCTGGAGAAGATCCAGTTTTAAAAGTTGCAGTTTCTGAAGACACAAGCACTCTTGATACTGCAGAAGTAAACGACGATTATTCTGAAAATATTATTATTCAAGTTTATGACACATTAGTTAAGAGAAATGCCGATGGCGAACTTGTAAATTCTCTTGCTGAGTCAATCGAAAATCCTGACCCAACAACTTATGTTATTAAACTTAGAGATGGAGTTAAGTTCTCAAACGGAGATCCACTAACTGTTGACGATGTAATTTTCACATTAAAAAGAGCAGCAGCAAGTGAAAAGTTCAGCTCTTTCTACGGCAAAATTATACCAGACTCATATGAAAAGAAAGACGATAATACACTTCAGTTCAAATTGTCTGAACCAGACGCTGCATTTTTAAGTTCACTATCTCACCCAGCAGTTTCAATACTTTCACAAAAGTTTATTGAAGGCGGTGCAGATCCTAAGACAGAACTTATGGGAACAGGACCTTTTGTGCTAGACGAATGGGTACAAAACGACCACGCAACATTCTCTAGAAACGAAAACTATTGGGGCGATATGCCAAAGATTTCTGGAATCGAGATGAAGGTTATTCCAGAAGCTTCTCAAAGAATTATCGAACTTGAAAGTGGCGGAGTTGACCTTGCTTACAAAGTTGACCCTAACGATCTTGAACAAATTGAATCAAACGATGACCTACAAGTATTCAAAACACTTGATAACTCAGTTCACTTCATTGGATTTAATATGTCTAAACCACCATTTGACAACAAGGCTGCAAGAGAAGCCATGATAAATGCAATCGACATGAATTCAATTTTTGATACAGTTTATCTAAACAGTGGAAAGCTTGCAACAAGTCCAATTAACCCTAACTTTAAATATTCAATTGCAGATGATTTAAAACCAAATGCAGTTAATAAAGAAAAGGCAAAGGAACTTTTCCAAGAAGCAGGTGTTACTGAAGGCACAACACTTTCAATTTACACATCTGATAACACTCAAAGAGTTAATGTTGCAACAATGATGCAAGATCAACTAAGTGAATATGGGATTAACCTTGATGTGGAAAGACTTGAATGGGGTGCATTTATCGACGCACTAAAGGCGAACGAACACAATATGTTTATCATGAGCTGGAACCCATCAATCGTCGATGCTCACTATGAACTGCTTCAACCATTCCACTCTTCTAACAAGGGCAATGGACCTAACTATATGTACTACTCAAACGATGAGTTAGACAAGTTAATAGCAGAAGGAATTTCAACACTTGATGAAAACAAAAGAGCAGAGATTTATAAGAAAGCTCAAGAACTAGTTAACGAAGATATGCCTTGGCTATATATTTGCTACGGCGAAACAATAGTCGCAGGAAATAAAAATGTCGAAGGACTTAAACTTCTTCCAAAATATCCACAAGAATTAAAGGATGTTTCTATCATATCTCAATAAAAACTTATTAATTAAAATTAGCTCACCTTAGTGGTGAGCTTTTTTATATTCTTCTATTATTAATTGAAAATATTTTAAGAAGTTATATGAAATCGATAATAAAATCTTTTATGAATTAATAATAAAATCTCTTATAAAAGATAAGTTGTAGAAAAAAATCTGAGACTAATAAACTTGCTATTCAAGCAAATAAGTTTTCCATTTTAAATCCCTTAACCATTATATTTTTCTGCAGCCAGTTAAGTTTTTAAAGCTTTAAATAGCATAGCTCTTCTGTGCTGTTAGTTTTTAAATAGTATCAGCTCTTCTGTAATTGTTTTTTTATACTTTTCTAATGTTAAATACATATTAATAAAATTTTATCTTTAGCACAAAATTTTCCACAAAAAATCTGCTGGTTTTAACCAACAGACTTCTAGATTTTATAATATTAAATATTCTAAAAATAGATTTCAGATTTACTGAAAAACAGCAAAGCTATTACCTTAAATTTATTTTCTCATTCTACATTTTTCTTTTTTACAAACATTAGACATGTAGGCACCCATATAATCATAAAAATTATAAAATGCAAAATTTTATATTTCATTATATCTAAATTTAATTCAAATCCACCGATAAGTATTGCTCCTATAAGTGTATGTAGAACAATTCCATAAACACTTGCTACTAAAATTTTAATTAGCTTATCTTTTGTCATTAAACACACTCCAAACGCAAGGAAGTTACCATTTACTTCTATGTATTACAAAAATTTATAACAATAATTTAAAAAATCTAAACTTTTAAAATCACTTAATACATTTGACTTCGCCAAAATATTATCCATATAATTCCATTTGTCTAGCTAGTCTCTAAAGAGCAAATTAAGTTAAATCTTTAGTAAACATTTCCTTTATATCTAATTTTAAATATCTACTAAATATAGAATATCACTACTATTAACATCACGCAAATTTAATTTTTGGCATATATTTTTCTTTTGATATATATATTAGATGCTAAAATTTTTCTGATTCTAGAAAGATTATGCTTAAGAGAATTACCTCGGTCGAATATCACCTATGTATCTTAACATAGCTTTTCGTCTTTCTATTTTATTTCCCTTAATAGTTCTTTCTTTAATCTGGAGGAATTTTTCACGACAATTTTAAATTTTTCGAAAGCTTAAGAACAATTATATTATTAAATATAAAAAATCCCCGGCGTAACCAGGGACTTAATAATCTAAATTAGATTCTATTTAGTTCAACAATTTCTCTAAATGTTTCAAGTTGTGTCTTAACTTGTCCAAAGTCAGTCATTTGTTGGTCATAACCCATTTTGATTAGTGGGATACCAGCTTTTTCATAAGCTTGTTTTAGAGATGGGAATTCCATTTCTTCTGTATCGTTAAATGTCATCATAAATACTAGACATCCATCAGCGTCGTTATCTTTTGCAAGATTTACAACATATTCTGGTCTCTTCCAGATATCTGGGTCGTAAAGAATTGGGTCTTCGTCCATTCTTGCGAATTGATCTGCTAGAGCCATGTATGGGTCTTCTATTGTTGTGTCAACGTCAATTTTTAGTCCTCTTGATTCGTGAGCAACGTCATCTGCTACTACACAAATGTTGAAGTCATCAAGTACTTCAAGTAGTCCTGGGTTGTCAGTGATAATACCAGATGTTACTACTCTTGGTCCATTGCTTTCTTCTTTTGGAAGTTCTTTTAATGCGTCGATTAATTCTTTAAGCATTTTAGAGTGTTCGTCTTTCATCATGTAGTATGATGCTTTTAGTACATTTGATCTGTCAGATGCTTTGATTGTCTTTGGATAATCTCCACACATTTTGATGAATTCTCTCTTAAGAGCTCTGTTTTCGTTATATACTTCGAAAGCTTCTTTAAGTTTTTCATCAGTAATTTCTACTCCACAAATTTCTTCAAGTCTTTCTGCTGCTTGTTTGAAGATTTTTGCGTTATAAACTCTACCAAATTCTTCTTTTCTGTGTTGTGCGTGGTTTAAGAATACCATTGGGATTTTTCTACCAGCTGACACTTTATAGTTTTGAGAAAGTGGTCTTAGTGTGTCATCAAGTGTTGTAAGCATTGATGCGCTTAGTCCATCAAGTGATCCGTCAAGAGCCATTTCTAGACATCTTAGAGCTAGTGAGTAGTAGAATGTTGGGAAGTAGTTTTTAGCTTTGTCTATTGGACCTTGTCCTCCCCAAACTCCGTATGGGAACATTCCGCCTGCATAAATAATTTCTTCTGGAGCATAGTATGGGAAAACTCCAACTGCTTTTATTCCCTTGTCAAGATATTTATCTAGTTGCTCTCTTGGGTTATCTGCTATATGTTTAAATTCTTGTAATAAATTTTTTATATCAGTCATTTTGCACCTCGATTAAATTGTAGTTTTTGACCAGTCAGTTTCTTTAGTGTTGTCAAAGTTAGTATAAACGTCTTCGCCTTTAGCTATTCTTTCAGCTTTTCTTTCGTTCATAATTTCAACTAAACCTTGAACTCTAGTTTTGTATTGTTCTTCTGAGAAGTTTCTTTCGTCTGCTTGGTCACCGTCAAAGTGAACTACTGGTATATCAAGGTCTTCTCTCCATCTTCTTTCGATTTCAGGCATTGCTCCTGACCATGGTTTACATGATCTGTTGTAGTTAACAAGTGCTCCAGAAACTCCGTTTTCTTTAGCCATTGTTTCTCTCCATTCAACACCGTCTTCGATACATACTGAACATGGAGCTTTACAGTAAGCTGCAGCCATTTCTCTAACAGTTGAGTATCTAAATCCAAATGCTGGAGCATATACTACTGCTGTTACGTTAACACCGCTTTGTTTTAGTGGTTCAAATAGGTGTCTTAGTCCTGGCCAGCAAGGAATTCCTTCAAATAGAATTCTGTGTTCTTCTGGGTATTCCCATGTAGAAGTACCTTCTCTTACTGATTGTTCATATTCTTCTGCTAGAAGTTCGAATCCTTCTGCTGCATCAATTTCACATCTTGCTGCTACGATGTCAGCCATGTGGTTAAATAGGTCAAATCCAGAAAGTGGAGATGGTTTGTAAGCCATGTATGAACAAGCTTTTAGCCAAGCTGCTGCTGTTCTGTTTGCAATGTCACAAGCTTCTTGGAATTTAGCTTCGTCAAATTTCTTTCCAGTTAATTCTTCTAGTTGGTGAATTGCGTATTCGAATTGACCCATTAAGTAATCTACTTTTTCCTCTGGAACATCAACTGTGTTTTGGAAAGGAATATCAATCATGATCATTGGTATGTCGTGCATTCTTGCAATGTTTTCGTACCATTTAGTCATCATGTTGCATATGTTGTTACAGCATAATACGAAGTCTGGTTGTGGCATTTTTCTTGAGTCAGTAGGTTCTCCTGCTGCATATGCAAGTGAGATTCTAGCGTATCCACAAATGTCGTTGTCATATCCCATGTCTTCTGCTGCTTGGCAAAGTCTTAATCCGTCTTTTTTAGCTGCTGTAGTAGCTGCGTGGTTTTCTGGATATACTGCGTGTAAGTCGAATGCCTTTGCAAGTTCGATTGGGAATTTAGATGATGACCATCCAACTAATTCTCCTCTGTGTTTTGCATCCCATGCTGCTCCATAAACTCTATCAACAACATTTCTTAGAGCTTGAGCTGCTGGAATATGTCCTTCGATTGGTCTTGGTTTCTTTCCTGGTATTTTTTGTATTTTTTCAGCCATACTTACCCTCCTAAAGTATTAATTATGCATTAGCCTTTTTCTTATCAATCAACTGTTGTTTTTGATATGCGAACAATGCTGCACCTAGTGCACCATTTAATTGACAATATGGTGAAGTGTGAATTTTGTGTCCTGTGTTTCTTTCAAGTGCTCTAACCATACCTTCGTTAAGAGCAACCCCACCTGTAAATATTATATCATCGTTAAGTCCAACTCTCTTTGCAAGTGAACCAACTCTTGCTGCTATTGAGTTGTGAATTCCTTTAACGATATCTTCTATTTTGGCACCGCTTGCAAGTTGTGAAATAACTTCGGACTCTGCGAATACTGTGCAAGTTGATGAAATACTTACGTCTTTTGTAGATTTTTCGTCAAGTTCTTGAAGTTCTGAAATATCTACTTCTAGTACTCTTGCAATTACGTCCAAGAATCTTCCTGTACCTGCTGCGCATTTATCATTCATTACAAAGTTTTCTAGCATTCCATTGTTTCCAATTTTAAGTGCCTTAGCATCTTGACCGCCAATATCTATTATAGTCTTTACATTTGGAAATAGGAAATAAGCTCCCTTGGCATGGCAAGAAAGTTCTGACATTTGTGCATCTGCTTCTTTTAGAGCATTTCTACCATATCCTGTTGCCATTATATATGATATATCTTCTCTCTTTAAGCCAGCTGCATCTAAGGTCATTTTAATTGTTCTAGATGGGCCACTTGTTCCGGCTCCAACATCTACAACAGATTTTGAAATTATTTCTTTACCATCTTTTAAGATTATACTCTTGGATGCAGTCGAACCAATGTCGATGCCCATAGTATAAACGGCTTTTGCCATAAAATCCCCTCTTTAAAATTAATATTGCAACTTCCTTACTTCATTTTTATTGTACTATGAATTATAAATTTTGTCAAAAATGAAATCCGTCTAGTCTAGATATTACAATGGTTTAAGAGATTTTATAAATTACTAATCATAAGTTTTTGTTTTTATATCTTTCTTTAAGTAAAATAATTTACGTCTTTTATGTTTAAAATAAAAATTGGATAATCCCATGGCGAGATTATCCAATAAATCTTTTTATTTATTTAATATTATTTAGATTATCATAATCTCTAATAATTCTTGGTAAAAGCATTTGATGAACTGGACAAATTGATATAGGGTCTTGATAGCAAGCCTCTGTAAATGCAATTATATAATTTCTCCATAGATCCATATTAATGATTTCATCAACTAAACCATACTTAGCACATGAGAATGGTCTTGATTTTTCATTGTAGTCTTCTATTAGTTTGTTCATCTTATCAATTGTTGGTTGAAGATCTTTTCCTGCTTTTTTATCTTTAGCAAGTCTTCTTGAGTACATTGCGTTTGCAGCAGTTTCACCGTGCATTACGTTGATTTCAGTTGCTGCTGTTCCTAGTGAGAAGGCGTTAGTGTCGTTACCTTGTGGTCCACCAAGTACATAGTGAGCTGCAGCTGTACCCTTTCTCATTGTGATTTCCATTTGTGGAAGATCAGATTTTTGGATTGAGTAGATAAGTGATTGACCAAGTCCAAGAAGTTCTGCTTTTTCAGCGTCGTCACCTACGTCGATACCAGTTGTATCTTGTAGCCATACGATAGGAAGTCTATCTCTTGCACATAGTGTAACGAATTCGTTCATCTTGATAAGACCTTGTCTGTAAAGTTTTCCACCAATACCTACATGTCTTCCTTCGTAGTATTCAGGATAGTTCATTAGAAGTCCTTGTACGTTTGCAACAACACCTACAAGTAGTCCATTAACTTTTGCAAGTCCTGTTACCATTTCTGGACCGTATCCCTTTTTGTATTCCATAAATTCTGAACCGTCAAAAAGTCTTGCGATAACTTCGTATACGTCATAAGCTTTTTTAGTGTTCTTTGGAAGAACTGAGTACATATCCTCTGCTGGATATAGTGGCATCTTTGGATCGTCAACTCTGAAGAATGTTCTATCAAATTTTGGAAGCATTGATAGATATTTTCTAATTCCTTCAAGTACTCCTTCTTCTTCTGTATATACTTCTCTCATGAAACCAGTTTGTGCGAAGTGAACGCCAACTGATCCTGGAGGAGTTGTCTTTTTAGCATTAGCTGTTGCATCTGCAATTTGGTTGGCACTTTCCATATCGATATATCCCTTAGGGCTCATTCCGCCAAGGATACCTGCACCACCAACAGCCATGTTTGCATCTTTGTGTGCGATTAGAATTGTTGGAGAAATAGCGTGATATCCACCACCTGCAGGGTTAGTACCATAGATACCTACGATAACTGGAACTCCACATTGGTTAAGTCTTGAGTTTCTGTAGAATGGAGTACCGCCTCCACGTCTATTAGGATATACTTTTTCTTGTTCGTCAAGTTTTACACCTGAACAGTTCAAAATATATACTAGAGGAATTCTTAGACGTTCTGCAGTATCAGAAGCTCTTAGTAAGTCATCTGCTTGTCCAGCAATCCAAGCACCAGCTAATTTTTTGTTATCACTTGCAACGATGTAAACCCATCTGTCGTCAACTTTAGCTAGTCCCTTAACAATACCAGTTGTTCCATGGTCGTTTTCTCCAGGGTTATAGATTGTGTTTAGTGGACACCATGTTCCTTCATCTATAAGTTCTGCAATTCTTTGAAGTGCAGTCATTTCGCCACGTTCGTTAACTTTTTCATCAGGTTTACCAGCCGCTAATGATTTTTCTGCAGCTTCTCTTATTTCTTCTTCAACTTTTCTAAGTTCATTATAGTTTTCTTCGTCCTTAGAATTTAAAGGACTTCCGATTGTCTTCATATTTTGGAAATATGAAGCTAGTGAATATTGACCCATAAATCTCTCCTTAATATTATTCGTTATTATTCTGTAGGCCTCTTAATGAAAGCTTCGCCCGGATCTATTTCTTCTCTTATTAGTTTAATAACATCTTCGTCAGGTTCTTCAAGAACAACTGCACGGCTTACATCTAGATCAAATCCTGTGTTTTCAAGAACATCTTCAGGTGAAGAGCTTGGATAGTATCCAGCTAGGTACATTCTCTTAGTATCTTCATCGAATTTAAGGATTCCCTTGTCAGTTACAACCATTTGTGGTCCAACATTTTCTGGAATACCTACTCTAGTTCTTCCGCCAGGACCGTCGATCCAACCTGGAGAAGTTACATAGTCAATTTTTTCCATGAATCTTCTCTTTTCGTGTTGCATCATGATAATAGTGTTAACATAAGTTGCAATACCGTTAGCTCCACCAGATCCTGTAAATCTAGTTTTTGGGTGGTGGTAGTCGCCGATTACTGTTGAGTTAACATTTCCGTATGGGTCGATTTGTGCTCCACCGATAAAAGCGATCATTCTTTTTTTGTCGTGTTTCCATTCGTTAGCTTGGAATCCAACGTATGTTGCATTTGTCCAGTGAACTCCACAGTGAGCCATGAATCTGTTGTCACCAACTGATCTTGGTACTTCTATTGGGTCACAGTCCATAAGTCCTGATTCCACTATTAGGTAGCAGTTAGGTGCGTAAATAGCTTTAGCAACTGATGCTCCAATTAGAGGAAGTCCTGTACCTACAATTGCAATTTGACCATCTTTAATTTGTCTTGCAATAGTTACAGCTTGCATTTCTTTATTTGTATAGTTATCGTATCTAGCCATTATTTATTTTCTCCTTCCTTCTTTAGTACGTCTGTTGCGTATCCAAATCCAGGAACGTCTTTTAGTCCGATTAATCTAGTTGCTCCTAATTTGTTTAGGTAGTCGTTGTGATCTTTCATTGCATAAACCCATTCGTCTAGGAATGCGTCGAAATCTTCTTGTGTTTTAGAAACAACATTGTACATCTTGTAGAAATCTGGATCGTAGTCATAGTATCCGTAGCATTGTGATGGGTGTGCACCGTGTGGAGCGTGAACTACTGCGTCAACACAGAATCCTGGGATTTTGTTTTGATCTGCATCGTAGTTTTTAATATATTCATCACTTACAAGTTCTTCACATGTTACGATAACTTTTCTTGCAGCGATTGCAATGTCAACATCGTGAAATGTGTTTCCAAGAATTCTTGTAGTTCCGTCTGGAGATGCCATTTGTACGTGAATAATAGCTGTGTCTATTTCAGGTACTGGAGCTGCTACTAATTTTTCTCCTTCTTTGAATGGATTGTCTACGTATACGAATTTGTCGTTAGGTAGTTTTTCAACTTTTTCTCTTTCTTCTCTAGAGATTCCCCATTCATCAACAAGAGATGAACCCATCATAAGTCTACATGGTAGGTATGGAAGTCCAAGAGCTGCTGCGTGAATTCTTTGCATTTCAACGTCTTGAGAGTAGTCTTCAAATAGGATGTCTCCGTTTTCAATTGCTGCTCTAAATCTTCTAGATACGTTAGTATATCCTGAGTTAGCAGTATAGCAATTTATGTATGCTTTTACTCTGCCAGCTCCAATAAGCATATCCCAGTCTCCACCAGCTGGTCCAGCTTCAACGATAAAATCTTTTTGTCCTTGACGCAAAATTTCACTAACTGCTGCGTAAGGCTTTCTGTTTGTTGTAAATCCGCCTAGAGATATTACATCGCCATCTTCAACGTATTTTGCTATGGCGTCTTTAAGTTCCATTACTTTACTCAAGTTAAAACCTCCTTGTTCATTATAGATAACTTGATATCATTAACATTCCGCCCCAGTATGGAGCGGAAGCATTCTAGCCAAATAAAATTAAGAATACACCAGCTGCTACAGCTGATCCAATAACTCCCGCTACGTTTGGTCCCATAGCATGCATTAGTAAGAAGTTAGTAGGATTATATTTTCTACCTTCAACTTGTGCAACACGTGCTGCCATAGGTACTGCAGAAACACCTGCTGAACCAATAAGTGGATTTATCTTTCCACCAGTAGCTGCGTATAAAATCTTTCCAAATATAACTCCTGCTGCAGTAGCAAAGATAAATGCCATAAGTCCTAGAACGATAATCTTAATAGTACTTAGTGCAAGGAATGTTTGTCCATCTGCAGTAGCTCCAACTGTAACACCAAGCATGATAGTTACAATGTTCATAAGAGCGTTTTGAGCTGTATCTGAAAGTCTATTAACTACTCCTGATTCCTTAAATAGGTTACCAAGCATTAGCATACCAAGAAGTGGTGCTACATCTGGTAGAAGTAGTGCTGTGAATAGAACTACAACGATAGGGAATACAATTTTTTCAAGCTTAGAAACTTTTCTAAGTGAAGTCATAACTGTAGTTCTTTCTTTTTCTGTAGTTAGAGCTTTCATAATTGGCGGTTGAATCATTGGGATGAGTGCCATATATGAATAAGCTGCAACTGCAATTGGTGCCAATAGTTCTGGTGCCAATTGAGATGTTGTAAATATTGCTGTTGGACCGTCAGCTCCACCGATAATACCGATTGAAGCGGCTTGAGGGCCAGTAAAACCAAGAGCAATAGCTGTTACAAAGGCAAAATAAATACCTATTTGAGCTGCTGATCCTAAAACTAGTGAAATTGGATTCGCAATTAGCGGTCCAAAGTCAGTCATTGTTCCTACTCCCAAGAAAATTAAACATGGGAATAAGTTTGATTTAACTCCATTATACATTATTGCCAATACACCTGATGATTGCCATGGGTCTGCTACATCCATAAGACCTGTCATAGGAAGGTTTCTTAGAAGCATACCAAAAGCAATTGGTAGAAGTAGTAGTGGCTCATATTCTTTTTTAATAGCAAGGTATATTAGTATAAAGGAGATGATAAACATTACGCAGTTTTGCCATTGTAGATTAGCAAAACCTGATTCGCTTAAGATGCCCTGTAATGTTTCTAATAACATATTATTATTCTTCCTCCTAAAATTCTAATTAACCTATGCTTGCAAGTACTGCGTCTGTATCTACTGTTTCTCCAGCTTTAACATTAAAAGTAACTGTACCATCACATGGTGCTGAAATTTCGTTTTCCATCTTCATAGCTTCAAGAATTAAAACAGTATCTCCTGCTTTAACTTGTGCGCCGTCTGCAACTGCAAGTTTAAGTACTGTACCAGGCATTGGTGCAACTACATCTCCTGCTCCTCCTGCTGGTGCTGCTGCTGGAGCTGGTGCTGGTGCAGCTGGAGCTGGTGCTGGAGCTGCTTGTTGTACAGGAGCTGCTGGTGCTGCTGGTGCTTGCATAACTGGTGCTGCTTGTGTTAAATTGCCAGGTTGAAGAGATGATAAACCACCATCAATTTTTTCAACTTCAACTTCAAAAACTTTTCCATCTACTTTTACTTGATATTTCATTAATTTCTCCTTTTCCAAATAAATAATAAATAATAGATTTTAAATCAAAAATTATTTGATTTCTGTGATTGAAACGATTTTAAAACCGTCGATTTTAGATCTTCTTTCCATACTAATAGCACCTACTATAGCTGCTAATGTTTCAGGACTAATTCCGCTTTCTACACTAGCCTTAGCTTGTGGCGCTGGACTACTCTTAGCTATTGGCTTTGCAACAGCTTGTTCACTTTTAGCAGAATCCTTTCCTCCAATAGATCCTACTATAGCTGTAATTATTTTTATTGCAATAAAAAGAGCAATAAGTGCCATAAATACAACTAGAATTCCTGTTAGAGATACACCTAAAGCTTGGCTTATAGTGAGATTATCTCCAATCATCTTAACACCTCCAAATGCAGTTTTCGTATAATGGAATACATTCCAACTTATAAAAACATTATAACAAAGACTTTCCCTCTAATCAATGGATAGCGTATTATGTATTTTTTAAATTAAGAATCTTTCCCTACGTGAATTATTATACATGAAAACCTATGACTTTTAAAGTTTTATAAATGTGAGAAAAAGCACGAAATTTGCGTTTTTAATGATTTTTTTGTTTTAAAATTACACTTGTTAAAAATTTCCTTAAGTTTTGTAAAATAACATAGGAATTAGGAAATTTTGAAGAAAATTTTTGACTATATGAAAAAGTTTTTTTACTCTTTAAGGCTAAGAGAAATGTCTAAATGACTATTACTTTAACATTTTATACTGTGCTAATAAATGTTAGCTATGTGGGTATTATAGTTTACGTTTATATATCTTTCTCTATGCATTTTGCGATTCGTAAGATATAAAATGTATTTATTGACTTAAAATTCGGAAAATGTTTGGAGATTGGTTTGGTGGTTTTATTTTGGATTTGAGTTTATTGTGGATAAATTTTAGAATGGATTAAATTGTTTGAGCCACAACTGTAACACTTCGTCATCTCGAGCTTGTCGAGGGATATGTAAAATAGTCAAGCGAGAACTAATCGTCTTAACTAAATAACGTGAAGGAGAAACACCTCAAAACACTTCTCATCAAAACTACGTTTTACATTTCCTTTTGCGAGGAAGGGAAGGGATCTTCCGCTTTCGCTGCGATGACCCCTTCCCTCTCCTCGCGCTCCAACCTAACCCCGACGCCCACTTCGGAGAATGCGTTGAACTTATCTGACTTTTTAGTACTCCGCAAAAAGCCTAAATTTCATAACTCGCGAGTTGTAACTTTTTATAAATTTTTCCTCTATAACACTTTTCTTTAACTCAAGGTGGTTATTGTGGTTTGCTCAAACAAATGAAATTTTTAACGACTTTTTGCGAAACTTTACTGCCTAATAGAAAATCATCGCACTTTGGTTAATATTTAATAAGTTAACTGATGGCACAGTAATAACCTTGACTCCCAAAAGCCTCTACACGCCGTCATTTCGAGTGAGCGTGAAACGCGAATCGAGAAATCTGCACCTTATGGAGAAACAGCCTATGCGTCTTAACGAGATAACGCTAAGGGGAATAACCCCAATACGCAACTTGGTCAAGACGATGACACATCGCTAGACAACTCTACAGATCCTTCGACTCACTTCGTTCGCTCAGGATGACGAGTTAGGGCAGTGGATTAAACGAGGATACATCGCTCCCGCGACCCTACAGATCCTTCGACTACGCCTTATGCTTCGCATTCGTCTCCGCTCAAGGATGACGCCCGATGGGATGTTTACGTATAAAAAGAACAACCAGAGGCACAGGAACGACTTATTCGGGTCATAACCTCTACTCCCCGTCATCCCGAGCTTGTCGAGGGATCTGCACCTTATGGAGAAACAGCCTATGCGTCTTAACGAGATAACGCTAAGGGGAAACACCTCAATACACAACTTGTAAAGACGATGACACATTGCCAGACAACCCTACAGATCCTTCGACTCACTTCGTTCGCTCAGGATGACGGGTTAGGGTTAGTGGATTAGACGAGGACACATCGCCACCATAACTCTACAGATCCTTCGACTCACTTCGTTCGCTCAGGATGACGGGTTGGAGTAGTGGATTAGACGAGGACACATCGCTCCCTCGACTCTACAGATCCTTCGACTCACTTCGTTCGCTCAGGATGACGGGTTAGGGGTATTGTCAAGGAAGTTACGCCTCACTCTATACCTCTAAAAATTCTTAAAACCTAAAATAAAAAACCTCACGTCATCTTATGATTACATGAGGTTCTTATTCAAAGTCCAAGGTTTGGGTTTGCAAAGTTTTCTTCGTCCACCTTGCCACTTTTGTATGTGTAGTATGCAGCTGATCCTATCATCGCCGCGTTATCTGTGCAGAGTTTAAGCTCTGGATAATATATTTTTTTGTTTCTTTTTTTTGCTTCGTCTTCAAAGGCTTCTCTAATTCGAGAGTTTGCCGATACTCCTCCGCATAGCACTATTTTATCCATGTTCTTTTCGTCTGCGAGTCTAAATGTTTTTTCTAGAAGTACATCGACTACTGCCTCTTGAAAAGATTTACACACGTCTTCTTTTATTATATCTTCTCCCTTTTGTCTCTTGGAATTTAGATAATTTAATACTGCAGTTTTAAGTCCACTAAAGGAGAAGTCGTAATTGTCTTCTTTTATCATTACTCTTGGAAAGTCTATTGTCTCTTTTCCTTCTCTTGCAAGCTTATCTATTATTGGTCCACCGGGATAGGCAAGTCCAAGACTTCTTGCTACTTTGTCAAAAGCCTCTCCCACTGCATCGTCCTGAGTCCTGCCGTGAAGTATGAAGTCGACATAGTCTTTTACTTCTATTAAATATGTGTGTCCACCAGATATTATAAGTCCAATAAATGGCGGTTCCAATTCTTCAAAAGAAATATAGTTTGCACATACATGACCAACTATGTGGTTTACTCCAACAAAGGGCTTATTAAGCGCCATGGCAATTGTCTTTCCTGCACTAAGTCCAACAAGAAGTGCCCCAATAAGTCCCGGCCCCTTAGTTGCTGAGACTAAATCTATATCACTTAGACTGACATTTGCCTCGTCAAGTGCTTCTTTTAACACTACATTTATTGCTTCAACATGTTGGCGAGATGCCACCTCTGGCACAACGCCTCCAAATTTTTTGTGCGTCTCTATTTGTGTTGCAATTACATTGGATAAAACTTTTCGTCCATCCTCCAAAACTGCAACTGAAGTCTCATCACAAGATGACTCTATTGCTAAAACTTTCATCACTACCTCCACATTATAAAGGCGTCTTGACCTATTCCGTAATAGTCCTTGCGCCTTCCTTCTGTCTGAAATCCGTATTTTTTGTAAAGGGAGAGTGCAACTTCATTTGAGACATTTACTTCAAGTGTCACCTTAAAATTATTTTCGTCAGCATACTTTGTGACTTTTTCAATAAGCATGTCGCCGTATCCTCTTCCCCTAAATTTTTTATCAACTGCTACATTGGCAATGTGAATTTCATCAAATATTTCCATAAATCCAACATAACCTGCGACTACATCATCCTCTTCAATTACAAAAACTTTCGAAAGTTCATCTTCTACTATTTGGTAGTAGAGGGCGTTTTTCGACCAAGGATTTGGAAAAGTCGCCTCTTCGATTTTTGCAATTATTTCTATATCGCCTGCATTAGCTTCTCTTATGTTTATCTTCATATTGTTTTTCTGCCTGGGATAATTTTAAATAATTTGGAACTATGCTAAATTTATTGTCGGATCCCCTCTTTTTGTATTCAAGTAACCCAAGTTTTGCAATGCTTGCTCCACTCATCTCTAAGTTAAAGCTTAAATTTGCATTTTGAAATTCATCTATAAAGTTTGGTGCATCAATTCCCGTAATTGTCACGTCTCTATATTTTGATAAAACTTCCTTAAAGTCCTCTACAGAAATTAAAGTATCTTCCATTAAGATTTCCATCTCATCTTCATTTTTAATTATGGACGCGTAGAGCTTGTTTCTCTTTGCATCGGCAATCGTCGCAACAACTCCCCTATCTTTCATGGAATTTGCAACAAGAGATGAGACGCCAATTATTTCCTTTTGTAAAGTAAATGCCAAAACTTTAGCAATCGTCACGCCAATTCTAAGTCCTGTAAAAGATCCTGGCCCAACTCCAACAGCCAAAAGGTCAATGTCTTTAATTTCAAAATTAAATTTTTTAAAGATTTCATCTATCATATCTGTTACAGATTCTGAATGGGCAACAAGACCCGTAAGACTATATTCTGCAATAATCTTTCCATCTTCTACAAGTCCAACAGATGTCGTCTTAGTTGATGTGTCAATTCCCAAAACTTTCATACAGCTTCTCCTTTAGCGCCTCTTCTCTCTTTCCCTTTGCGATTATCTCGACTTCTCTCTTATCTCCACTTGATGTGATGTTAAGCTCCAAATAGTTTTCTGGAAGGGCGTATTTAATCTTATCCGCCCACTCAACGATAGTTATTCCATCGGAATAGAAGTACTCGTCAAACCCAAGATAGTCAACATCAACCGTATCATCGAGCCTATATGTGTCGATGTGGTAGAGATTAATCGGTCCATAATATTCATTTACAATAGTAAAGGTCGGGCTTGTGACATAATCGTCAATGCCCATTCCCTTTGCAATGCTCTTTGTAAGAGTGGTCTTTCCAGCGCCCAAATCTCCATTTAGGCACACAGTCATCCCTTTTTCTAAATTTTCTCCCAAAAATCGTCCAAATTCTTCCGTTTCTTTTAAATTATTTAACTGCATCTAAATCCTCAAATACATTTTCATCATAATCAAAAGGAATCTTCTCTGATTTTTCTTCTGCAGAGTGACCAATTCCTATGATGCACTCTACATTAAATTTATCATCAAGTTTAAAAAATTCCTTCAAAACATCTTGCGAAGCTCTTCCCTCTTCGTTAACTGCATTAGTTACATTTCCCCAAGTTGCACCAAGTCCCATCTCTGCTGCTGCAAGCAGTAAGTATGTTGCAACGATACTTGCGTCTTGGTGGTTTGTAACAGGAGCAATTTCTGTATCTGTCACAACGGCAATTGCAACATTTGCTCCAGCTAAAAAGGCTGATCCAACTTTTTTATATTTAGAAAGTTCTTTTAGTCTTTCTTTATCTTTTATCACGATATACCTGACAGGGTTTTGATTTTTTGCCGTAGGAGCGTGTAGTGCAATCTCAATTATTTTTCGAATTTCCTCATCACTTACTTTTTCATCTGTAAATTTTCTGATGCTTCGTCTCTTTTTTACTAAATCTAATAACATATCACCAACTCCTTTTTATTCTACTATTATACAACATGAATGGTTTAGTTGGAAATTTACTTAAAAAATTCCGACTTTTACCACTCGCCCAAATCTCCACCTTCAAATTCAGCCTTTGGCTCTCTAATTAAATCTTTATACCATGCTGGATAGTCCTTTTCGTCATGAAAGACCATTTTTTGCCACTCTTTGTCGTTAAGTCTATTTTCATCCAAGAATTCATAATATGTGAATACTCCGCCTCGACCCATTACGAGCTTATCGCCTACTGGATAGATTACATAAATTTCTGCAGGCTTTCCTGTTGCAACTGAAAATATCTCACCCTCAGGTAGCCCAACAGAATTTCGAGCAACTCTCATTAGATCTGCAACAATTGGCATTCTCCTGTCCTCTGGATTTGAAATTTCAAACCAGTGACTAATTCCATATTCATCTTGTGACTCAACAAAGTCAACCATCAGTGACTCCATCCAGCCCCCTATGAATTGAAGTGACTGATATTCTTCATCTGTCAAAGTTTCGTTATTTAATTCCTTCTTTGAGCAAGTGACTAAAAGATCCACCATATCTTTAAAATTATTTAGCTTCTCTTCGTTCTTTTCGCTTAAAATTTCTCTGTCCTTAAGGTTCAGCTTAGTGTAGTCGATTAACCACGCGAGTTTTTCGTATAAATCTAAATTTGGTTCGACATAGGATTTAAGATCTGGTTCCATTCCTCCACCCATCTCTGCCATTACAGATTTTCCGTAGAGAATTGTGTCGTGTTTTAATTCTGCGTAGGAACCAAGTGCTGAGACCAAGTCCTTCTTCTGCCAAGCTTCATTTCTCATAAACATTGGATAGCCTTCTTCGTATTCTTTGTTATATGAAGATAGCATCCATAGCCAACCGCGATACAAATTCTTTTGCCAGTCTTCGTCCTTCATCGCTTCAAAGGCTTTAATGTTTTCGTCGATTCTATCTTGGTACTCGTCCCAGTGGTCGTTATATGTATCATTTTTTTGAATTTCGCGGGCAAGCTTGTTGCCAAAAGTACTCATTAGATCGAGTCCTGAGTAAATTGGTCTATCTGATGGCGCTCCGTCTTTTGCAATGTCCACAGTGTTTTGCATAAATACATTATCTAGTACTCTTCTTTGTGGAATCAGTCTAAAAGATTTTCCCATAAATCCTGCAATTTGTGGATCTGGAAGTTTTTCTATTTCAGCATAAGCCATATCAAGTTTATCCAAATCATCGAGCTTATTTATGTCCAAATCTTTTCCATAAACTCCGTAGAGAATTCTTGCATACTCCCTCGCGGACAAGTCGTCTGCGCTCTCAACTAAAAAGTCCATTGGTCCAACTAAATTTTCCCATGACTTTAGGGCATTGTCGCTATTGTAGATGCTATAAGTTAAAAGAAGGGACTGAAGGAGTATGTCCTTGTCATAACCTTCTTGAGATTTAGGGAAAAATCCCATCTGACCGTAGTACATAGTATTCTTAAAATATTTTTCCAAGTCTTCGTCTCTTGTGTAGTGACCTCTTGGCTTTAGCTGTGAGTAGTCCACTTTTTTCTTGGTAATTTCAGACTCAATTTGAGTCTCGTTTTTTATATTTTCAATCTCACCATTAATTAGCTCCTCTGCCTCTTTTGGAGTCTCTACCATTTCCACATCAGATAGCTTTGCGCCTGTTGCTAAAAGTGCAATGTTTTTAAGTTGCAAATCTTTTAGATAAGTATTATCCAAGTGGTTATAAATATCAATATTTGTCGCCAACAAGTTTTGATTAAATTCTTTAAGCTGAGGATAAAGTTCTTCCTTTTCCAAATTTCTTAGGAAGTTGTCGTAGAAAATATGGAAGATATGAGTTACAGAGTCTGTTGTAACAAAGGACGGGATGCCCTTGTACTCATTTTCTTCGTAAATTTGGTGAATTTGATCGTATTGATACTCCTCGCCACTATCGTAGCCTTCTACATTTTTTGTACTCGCAATCATAAATCCGTTTTCTGCCAAATCTCTTTTCTGCTCATCGGTAAACTCGCCAAAGTCTTTTAAGTTGTCAACGTTGGACAAATCTGCCTCTACATTATAATCTGGCACCTGAGGTTTTATATCTGATTTTGCAAAATGAAGCTTCACAGAGTCCCTTTCCATCTCGTCGAGAAAAGCCGTATCGCTCATCTCAATTTGTGCAACTTCCTCTTTGCCAGAAGACTTATTTTTGTCGCAGGCAACTGCAACTAAACTTAAAAGAAGCGCTGCAATTATTAAATATTTTTTCTTTGCCATTTTATCTCTCCTTTTTCCAAATAAATTTTATATTCCTCACCTTTTACTTTAATAGTTCCACTTTCATAGGCAAACTCTGGCTCTGTATCGAGCTTTTTGCTCATGTAATTCTTTTCGAACACAAAGGAATTTACATAGTCGTAACCGTTTAGATTAAATTTGCCGCGAATATCTTTTTCAATAGAGACAATTTCATCAAAGCCGTCGCCGTCAATGTCATACATTATAAAGTCGACTAAGGGATTTGAAAGCCTGCTAATCCTTACCTTTGGCTTTAGTCTTTTATTTTTAAAATCTACATTGTATAAAAAAAGTCTCTTTACCATCTCGTCGTGGTAGGGAGATTTTTTATAAACGCCAAGGGCAAGCTCCACCTCGCCTCCGTCAATATTTGCAAATTGAACTTTCCACGGATTTAGCTCGCTTATGTCAAGCTCAAGTGTGTCTTTGTCGTCTTTAATTTTAATAATATCCTGTGATTTTGAAATAAGTATCTCAGCAGAAATTCCACCGCCTTCTGCAGTTAAAACTTCATCGCTCTTAACACAAGAAGTCATGAGAATAAGTAAAATAAATAAATATATCATAATTTTATTATAACATTTTAATGGAATAAATTAAAAAAGGCATTTTAAAAATTTAAAGTTAATATAATTTTTGCACAAAAAAAGCACGACTGCTCGTGCTAAATTTTATAATTATAAAGTTTACATCACTTCGTGCTTTCCACAACTTTATCGACTTTATTTTTTACGCCACTTCCAATGTCGCGCGCTTTATCTGCTATGTCTTTTCCGTTTAATTTTTCAAATTGTTCCACGACGAAGTATCTGTCAATCTTCGTGTTGCCAACAAATACAGAAATGTGAAATATATTCATAAATATTACTATGGCAAAAAATATTAATAATCCTCGCATAAATTTTTTCATTTAATCACCTAACACTTAAGCTCGCGCTCAACACTTCTATAATCTGGCATATACTTCTCGCACTCACTGATAAAAGTTTTATCGTGATATGCGTATTTAAGATGAATAATCTCATGAAGCACAACTGCCTCAATCTGTTTAATGGGCCTCTCACAAACTTTTAAATTTATATTTATAAGTCCCCTTGTTGGATAACAAGTGCCCCATCTTATTTTCATCTTCCTAATTTTGTACTCGCATGGACCAAGGCCTGTCATTTTAAAATATTTATCAAAAATATCATCTAAAACTTTTGGAAGCTCTCTTCTATAAATTTCTTCCACTTCTTTCTCGTCATCAGTGGGAAGCTTTTTGCCGAAGAGATGGTTCTTGTACCTCTCTTTGTTTTCGCTATCTATCCTTAGCTTTTCTATATTTTCCCTGTTTTTATTTATTATGCCATGAATCTCATCTTTTGTCATATATTTTGGACAAGAAACTTTTATCACGCCATCTTCGACTCTAATTATAATATTTTTTATCTTTTTCTTTTCGATTACTATATCCATCATAGTAGTGGTGATAAGAGCCTTGAGAACGACTCTCTTACCTTTGTTATATTTGATCTCTTTTCATAGAGCTCAGGAGTAATCTTTGTCGAAAATTTCATGTCTTCGATGAAATGATCTTTTAGAGTCTTGTTGATTTCTTCGTCGTATAAAAAGGCATTTACTTCAAAATTTAGCTCGAAGGATCTTATGTCAAAGTTTGCAGTTCCAACACTTGATAAGTAGTCGTCGCTTACTACGACTTTTGTGTGCAAAAATCCACCTTCGTATTGATATACATTTACTCCCCACTGAAGGAGCTCTCCCAAAAATGAAAGTGATGCCCAGTGAACGAATAAGTGGTCCTTCTTTGCAGGAAACATTATATTTACATTTACTCCGCTAAGAGCCGCAACTTTTAGACATTTTAAAAGTCCCTCATCAGGTACAAAGTAAGGAGTTTGGATATAAATTTCTTTTCTCGCGTTTGTAATTAATTTCTCGTAACCATTTCTCACAGAGTCAGCCTTTGTGTCTGGGCCCGATGTTACAATATTCATGTCGATGTTTCCAGTATCTTCGTCAAAAAACTCTGTCGTAAATCCTTTTGTGTATTCATCTGATGCAAATTTAAAATCTAAAAAGAATCTCCACGCAAGTCCATTTACAGCTGGTCCGACAATTCTAAGATGAGTGTCTCTCCAGTATCCCATCCTGCCACGAGACACATACTCATCTCCTACATTAAATCCACCAACATAACCTATTCTCTTGTCAATTACTACAATTTTGCGGTGATTTCTATAATTGATATGTGTGTTAATCTTTATGATAAGTCCTGGGAAGAATATGGCAAGTTTTACTCCAGCTTTTCTAAGCCTTCTTCTGTCTATTATGGTCATGTTTCGAATACCCATGCCATCGATTAAGAGATACACATCAAGGCCCTCTCGAGCCTTGTCCTTTAATATCTCCATAAATTCAGTTGAGATTTTATCAGATTTAAAGATGTAGTACTGAACATAAATTGTGTGCTTTGCATTTCTTAAATCTTCAAAGAGTTTTTTAAATTTTTCTTCGCCATCGTTAAATATCTCTACATCATTGTGAGTGTATAGAAGCTCTCCCTCGGCTCTATTAAACATCTCAATCATGTTGACATATTTTTTTGTTCTTTCGTTAGAGTATTTAAAGACTCCGTTTTTAATATCATTAAGCTGAGATGTGAATCCGTGCTCAATCATCTTATCCGCTTTTGACTTTCCATCGAACATCTTGGACTTAGATAAGTCTTGGCCAATAAATATATAGAGAATAAATCCAATAAATGGGATGAAGTTTATTGCCATTACCCATAGAAGTGTGGATATAGGCTTTTTGTTGTCAAATACAATTATAAACATGGACACAAGTACATTGAATATGAATATAATCGAGTAGACTTGTGCGAAGTTTTTTATAACTTCTAGATAATTATGGAGCAAATAAATCACCTCAGTAATCTAATTTTAATTTTGTCTATTTTTCTTTGATTTATATCTTTGTTGAGAGTTTAATATTTTCTTTCTAATTCTAAACTCAGTAGGTGTAACTTCAATAAGTTCGTCATCTTCAATAAATTCAAGAGCTTCTTCAAGACTCATGTTCTTTATTGGAGAAAGTTTTAGTGCTTCGTCAGATCCTGAGGCTCTTACGTTTGACATTTTCTTTGCCTTTGTTACAGAAACTTCGATTTCTACGCCCTTTGGACTTTCGCCAACTACTTGTCCTTCGTAAACTTCTTCGCCTGGTTCTACGAATAATATACCACGGTCTTGTGCGTTGTGAAGTCCATAAGTTAGTGCAGTCCCTGTGTCAAAAGATACGATGGAAGCATTAACTCTTCTTGGAATTTCTCCCTTGTAAGGCACATAACCTTCAAAAATTGAATTTAAAATTCCGCTTCCCTTTGTGTCAGTCATAAATTCAGTTCTGTATCCAATAAGTCCCCTTGCAGGAATTAAGAATTCAAGTCTTTGGTATCCACCCTTAGGCTCAAGCATGTTAACAAGCTCGCCCTTTCTTCTTCCAAGTTTTTCAATTACACTTCCGGCGTAAGTACTTTCAACGTCGATTGTAACTCTTTCAACTGGTTCAAGCTTTTTGCCGTTTTCGTCATATTTAAAAAGAACTTGTGGCTTTGATACTTGGAACTCATATCCTTCACGTCTCATGTTCTCGATTAGAACTGATAAGTGAAGTTCTCCTCTACCACTTACTTTAAATGTTTCTGTTGAGTCAGTTTCTTCAACTCTAAGTCCAACATCAGTTTGAAGTTCTTTAAAGAGTCTTGCTCTAATTTGTCTTGAAGTAAGAAACTTACCTACGCGACCTGCAAAAGGTGAGTCGTTAACTTTAAACTCCATGGAAATAGTAGGTTCAGATATTTTTACAAATTCAAGAGGTTCTGTATCATCAACAGAGCATATAGTATCTCCAATATTTATATCCTCAATGCCTGTTATTGCGACGATTGAACCTGATCTAGATTCTTCCACTTCAACTCTATTTAGTCCTTCAAATTCATAAAGTTGTGCAATTTTAACATTTTCTTTGTAATCAGGCATTTGTTTATTAGTTATAACCATTTGTGAATTTTCGTTAATCACACCTTGCTCGATTTTGCCGATACCAATTCTACCAATGTATTCATTGTAGTCGATTGTAGAAATTAAAAGCTTAAATGGAAGATCGTCTTTATCTTCTGGTGCTGGAATATATTTTAAAATTGTCTCAAATAGTGGCTTCATTGAAGTCATCTCGTCGTCTGGGTCAAGTGCTGCAACGCCTTGTTTTGCTGATGCAAATACAAATGGACAATCTAAAATGTCATCATCTGCTCCAAGCTCGATAAATAAATCTAAAACTTCATCTACTACAGCCTCTGGTCTTGCTTCTGGTCTATCTACCTTATTAATGCAGACAATTACTGGAAGGTTTAGCTCAAAACTTTTTTTCAAAACGAATTTAGTTTGTGGCATTGGACCTTCAAAAGCATCGACAAGTAGCACTACGCCGTTTACCATTTTAAGAACACGTTCAACTTCTCCTCCGAAGTCGGCGTGTCCTGGTGTGTCGATAATATTTATTTTTGTGCCATTGTAATTAACGGCAGTGTTTTTTGAAAGGATTGTGATTCCTCTTTCTCTTTCAATATCGTTTGAGTCCATTACTCTATCGTCGACTTGTTGATTTTCTCTAAAAACTCCTGATTGCTTTAAAAGAGCATCGACAAGTGTAGTCTTACCGTGGTCAACGTGGGCAATAATAGCAATGTTTCTTATATCTTCTCTGTACAAATTCATCCCTCTTCTTCTTGTAAAACTTGTAAAACCTTAATTTAATCTGTATTATATTTTAATCTTTAAATAAAAAAAGTGCAATATCACTTGCACTTTAAAAATAAAAAATACTTACTTTAAGAATTATTTTTTGAATTTTTGAACTAAATCGTCAAAAGAAATGTCCACTTGTTCTCCAGTTATCATGTTCTTAAGTGAATAAGCTCTGTTCTTAATCTCGTTTTCGCCAACTACTATTACATAAGGCACTTGAGTTTGGTCTGCGTATTTGAATTTCTTTTTAAGTTTTGCAAATTCTGTATAAATATCTACACGTATTCCGTTCTCACGAAGTTCAGAAACAAGTTTAATCCCCTCAGAAATGCACTCGTCCATTGGAATAATTAATAGATCGATTAGAGATTTCTTTTCGCTCTTTATAATTTTTGCTTCATTTAATTGATAGAATAGTCTTGAAAGACCAATTGAAAGCCCAACTCCTGGAAGAATCATGTCAGTGTAATTACTTGCAAGGTTTTCGTATCTTCCGCCTGAACAAACTGATCCTATTTCTGGATAATTATCAAGAGTTGTCTCATAAACTGTTCCAGTGTAGTAGTCAAGGCCACGAGCAATCTTAAGGTCTATGTCAAAGCAGTTTTCATCGATTCCAAAGTCCCTTACATAACCAACTACTTGTGTGATTTCATCAAGACCTTCTTTAAAGATTTCATCTTCTATTCCAAGTTCGTTTAGTGCTTTTATAATTTCGTCAATACTTCCGTCGATTTTTATGAAATCAATTATTTTTTCGGCAGCTTCTTCTGTAGTTCCAGTTGTCACGAGTTCTTTTTTAACTTCTTCTTCTCCAATTTTGTCGAGCTTATCGACTGCTCTTAGTGCATCAGTTGAATCTTCTATACCAAGAGATGAGAAGAATCCCTTTAAAATTTTTCTGTTGTTTATGTGAATTGTAAATTCGCTAAATCCCAAATCTTTAAATGTGTGATAGATTACAACTGGAAACTCCGCGTCGTTTACGAGAGAAAGTTCTCCATTTCCAATTGTATCAATATCGCATTGATAGAACTCTCTAAATCTTCCTTTTTGAGCTTTTTCACCGCGATAAACTTTTCCTATTGCATATCTTTTAAAAGGAAAAGATAGGTCGTTAAAGTGCTGTACAGTGTATCTTGCAAGTGGAACAGTAAGGTCAAATCTAAGACTCATATCAGTCGATCCCTTTTCAAATCTATAGATTTGTTTTTCAGTTTCTCCACCGCCTTTTGCAAGAAGTACTTCAGACTTCTCGATGATTGGTGTATCTATTGGAAGGAAACCATGTTTTTCAAAATTCTCTCTAATAATGTCGCGCATCTTGTTAAAAAGAATTTGATCTTCTGGCAATAATTCCATAAAACCAGGAAGAGTTGAAGGTTTCACAATACTCATAATATCACTCCTAATTTAAAATATTTAATGTTATTATTATTTTAACATAATCAAAAAATATTTTCATACTTTTCTTCGGTATCAAATGAAAGTTTGTCTTTTATTTTTAATTTTTGGTACCTAAATAAAATTAAAAATTTTCGTCACAAAAAATATTTTAAACTT
>NZ_JBMNPQ010000014.1:0-26953 GCF_050943655.1 Peptoniphilus sp.
AAATCTGCACAACTTTCTTCATTTTTCCCCGAAATTATCAGATTTAAAATTTTTTTGAAATTATTTCTCTAAGCTATTGAACATTGTTCATGATTATAGTATAATTAAATTCGCAAAAAATGAACACTGTTCAATACGATTGTATTGGGGGTATATATATTGGACATAAGTAAAAAGCCTAAAGAAAATATAATTATTGACGCGGCTATTGAATCTTTTAGAGAAAAGGGAATTGAAAAATCTTCTATCAGATACATTATGGAAAAATCCGGCCTCGGTCTTGGCACTTTCTACTTATATTTTGATGATAAAAAGAATTTAGAAGAAAGAATTGTACTGAGAATACTCACAGATTTATTTTATAAAGCTGATGCAGATTGTCACGACAAAATTCCAACTGATAGATACATATCTTTTATTGACTATCAAATAGATGAGCTTTTAAAAGATCCATTAAAACTTGAGCTTGTCACTCGGAATGCAAACTGGGCTCTTTATGCAAAAGTAGAAAACGACAGCAGGTTTGAAGAGGCAGAAAGTACCTTGAAATTTATACTTTCTAGATTTGAGTCTCTCTTCGATGTAAAGCTACCTGAATCTGAGGAACTTTATATACTTTCTCTAACGCTTCACATCGTGCTTTCAACTTGCAAGTCTTCTTTGATGGAAGAGTCTGTGCTTACAATCGATCAGATGAAGCCAGTTTTATTTAAAATAATAAAAAAATTTTTTAGTTAGAGTGAGTTTATGAAAAAATTTACAAAATTTATTTCTCATCACCCTAAAATTGTATTTTTGGTGATGACAGCACTTTTAATTCCGTCTTTTCTTGGTTACAAGCTGACGGGAGTAAATTATGATATTTTGACATACCTTCCCGACGATTTAAAATCGACGCAGGGTCAAAAAATCTTAGACAGCGAATTTAAAAATGCAGCGACGGGGATGCTAATATTAGAAGGAACCGATCACGAGGCCGAGATGCTGCGTGAGGAGATCCTAAAGATAGACGGAGTCGAAGATGTTATTTCAAAATCTTCAACTGTGGGAGATATGATTCCACAGGAATTCTTGCCAGATGACATTAAAGATGTATTCTATGGCCCTGGTTCAACTCTTATGATAGTAAAGTTTAGCGACTCAGCTTCGTCCTTTACGACTATGGCAGCAATCGACAAGATAAAGAGCATCGATTCGCCAGATAAATATCTAAGTGGTATATCGTCACTTGTTAAAGACACAAAGGATATTATAGACAAGGAAACGCCAATTTATGTTATTCTTGCAGTAGCTCTTGGTCTCGTAATTTTATCTCTTACAAATGAGTCAACGGTAATTCCAATTGTCTTTATGCTGACAATTGGTTATGCCATAATTTATAACTTTGGTACGAATGTATTCTTGGGAGAGATTTCCTATATAACAAAGGCAATTGCAGCAGTTTTGCAACTTGCCGTTACCATGGACTATTCCATATTCTTGTACCACAGGTATGTTGAAGAGAAAAATTATACAGAAGATAAAAATGAAGCGATGGATATTGCAATCCAAAAAACAATATCTGCCCTATTTGCATCTTCCCTTACAACTTTCGTAGGATTTATCGTATTAATTCTAATGCGTCTTGGACTTGGTAAGGACATTGGACTTGTAATGAGTAAGGGAGTTCTGATTGGACTTCTAACTACAGTTACACTTCTTCCTGCAATGCTACTACTTGTAGAAAAATTAGTTACTAAATATAACCACAGAGTCCTTCTTCCATCTTTTGATAAACTATCAGAGTTTAACTTAAGACACAGTAAGACTCTAACACTTGTCTTTGTGGGACTATTTATCCCGGCAGTATTTGGATCTATTAACACAAAACTTTATTACAACCTAGACAGGTCCTTGCCTCAAGATTTGGATTCAATAGTTGCACTTAACAAGATGAAAAAAGACTACAACATGGCGACAACACATTTTATCGTCGTAAAAGATGATTTATCAAATTCATCACTAAATGCACTACTTGACGGCTTAAAAGAAATTGATGGAATAAACTCAGTCCTTAGTACAAACTCAGTAACTGGAGTTACACTTCCACAAGAATTTTTGCCCGATAAGGTACGTGATAACTTCGCAAAAGGCGGATACCAAATGATAATGGCAAACTCAAAATATCAAACGGCATCCCCTGAAGTTAGAGAGCAAATCAAAAAAATGAGAAGCGTAATATCAAAATACGACAGTGAAGGATACTTAACTGGTGAGGCAGTTTTAACAGACGACTTGACAGATATTTCTTCACAAGACTTTAAAATGGTAAACATTGCTTCCATTGCAATAGTATTTGTAATCATTGCAATAGTATTTAAATCACTTGGAATTCCTATAGTTTTAATTGCAGCTATAGAACTTGCCATTCAGATAAATATGGGAGTTCCCTACTATATAAATCAAACAATACCTTTTATAACATCGATTATAATCGGTGTAATACAGCTCGGTTCTACAATCGACTACTCAATTCTTCTTACAAACAGATTCTTGCACGAGTATGAAATAAGTAGCGACGTAGAAGAGTCATTGAGGATAGCAACAAAGGAAACATCTAAATCAATTGTTACATCAGCCCTATCATTTATGGCAGCGACAATTGGCGTAGGTCTTTATTCAAAGATGGAAATAGTTTCAACAATTTGTACATTCTTGGCAAGAGGTGCAATCATAAGTATGGCGGTAATAATTTTCCTACTACCTGCACTTATATCTGTAACTTTTCCATTTATCAAAAAAACTACTAAGGGATTAAATTAAGAAAGAGGAGAAAAAATGAATAGAAAATCACAAAAAGTTATCGCTTCAGTTCTTCTATCTTCTATGTTACTAACAAATACAGCTTTCGCAGCACCAAGTGTAATAAATAAATCAGAAACTGTATATGTAATTCAAAAAGATGGCAAGACAAAAGATAAAACAGTATCAGTTTGGTTAAACTCAGAAGAAAACATCAAGGGCAAAGATAAAACTGACCTTACAAATATAAAAAATCTAAAGACTGACGAAGAAGTAAATCCAGAAAGAGGCTATATAAATTGGAACGAAGATAAAAAAGATATCTACTACCAAGGAAAGAGCGACAAAGATCTTCCTGTTGAAATAAATATAAAATATTTCTTAGATGGAAAAGAAATGGATAACAATGAGCTCAAGGGCAAATCTGGACATCTTAAAATTGAAATTGAATCAGTCAACAAAAAATATGTAACTAAAAAGATTAATGGCAAAAACACAAGAGTTTATTCACCTTACACAGTTGTAAGTGCAATGAGCTTTAACACAGAAATTGCATCTAATATTGAAGCTGAAAATTCAAAAGTCGTAAAGGACGGCAAGAACGAAGTCGTAACAACAGTATTAACACCAGGTCTACGCGAAAACTTTGAAAGCATCTTAGAAGATAGACAGATGGAAGACTTTAAAGATAGCGCTACAATTGAAATGGAAGTTGAAAAATACGAACCAGTTGAAGTTTATGCAGTAATCTCTAACGAACTTTTCCAAAACAAAGTTGATATTGAATCAATAGATAAACTTCGTGATGGAATTAATGAACTAGAAGATAACTCTCAAAAACTAGTTGACGCATCTGTAAAATTATCTGATGCACAGGGCGAACTTAACACTGGTATTGGCGATGTAAATTCTGGTGTTGGTAAACTTCACGACGGCTCACAAGAACTTTATGACAAATCAGGCGAACTTGAAGATAAGTTTGACGATGTAATCGAAAAGGTAAAACCAGTTCCAGGTTATGTTGCAGAAATGGACGACGGAGGAACTAAGCTTACATCAGGAATTAGCGATTATACAGGAGCCGTTGGCAAGATGAACGAAAACACTGGCGCAATGATTGACGGTGCACACAAACTTGCAAAGGGCTCAGCCGATCTTGACGACGGACTTGGCAAACTTAAAGATGCAACATCACAACTTCGTGCAGGCTCTTCAAAACTAAGTCAAATTGGAGACTTGAAAGAAGAAGCATTGAAGAAGTTAATAGAACTTAAAAAAGGTATAGAAGCTCTTCACGCCGGAGCAGGAAAACTTCAAGCTGGTGCTGATGAAGCAGTTGAAGGTGTAAATGCACTTGTCGGTACAGAAAAAAATCCAGGCATGACACAGTTTAATAAAGGTATGCAAGAGATGAATAGACAAGTTCAAGGAATGAATGTTCCAGACTTATCAGGTCTTCCAAATAATAGAAACAGTAATACTGTTGAAGTTAACTTACAAAATATAGGAGACAATACAAAATCTATTGGCGCAGAATTACAAAATATTCAATCCGTAATTCAAACACTAAGTAAGAGCACAGACCCAGAAATATTACAGGCAGCCCAAAAGCTTGCAATCTCTGCACAAAAGATTGGAGGTAACGCTCAATTAATTGGAGGATCAGCTGGAAATTTACGTGATTCTCTAGCTCCTTTAAATGATCTTAGTAAAATGGCTCCGTATTTGTCATCCCAAATGAAAGAGCTTCAAGCTGGAATGAATCAACTTGCAACAGCATCTAATCAATTAAATGCCGGAACACAAAAACTTGCAGCTGGTCTACCAGCACTACAAGATGGTGCAAAACAGCTTAATGATGGTCTTGGTACAGTGGAAACTGAGCTTAATGGCGGAATTTCACAAATCACAGACAAAATGGATGTATCTCAACTAATAAAACTTTCTGACTCACTTGTTCAACTTGACGATGCGACAGGTCAACTTAAAGATGGTTCTTCAAAATTAAGAGAAGGAACTGAAGAGAGTGAAGATGGTGTAAATAAACTTGCTTCTGCTATTTCAGAACTTGATTCAAACTCTGGCAAATTAAACGACGGCGCAAATGAACTTTCAAGTGGTCTTCACGAGTTTAGAGATAAATCAAAAATGTTCAACGACTTCCCAAGACTAAAGACTGAAGGACTTTCTCCAATGAGAGATGGAATTAGAAAGTTAAATGACGGTATTGTGGAACTTAATGATGGTACTGTTAAGCTTCAAGATGGAGGAGATGTAATTGACGATGCTATGAGAAAATTCTCCGACAAGCTTGAAGAGTTTAAACAAAGAGGAATCGACGAACTCGACAACAAGACAAAAGATCTTCCTGAGTTTAAAGAAGTTGTGGACACAATGTCTGATCTTGCAAAAGAAGAAACTTCATTTACAGGAACAAGCGATGGCTTTGATACAAAATCAAGAATTATTCTAAAAATTAAATAATATCTCTTATTCCAAAAAAATTCATTTGAATGAGAGTATTACAAAGCTCAAAAAATCTTATCTCATTACAGAAATTGGAAAGGTTCATACTTTTGCAAATCTGAAAATCACAAACTCACTTACGTTCAGACAGTGTGATTTTCGGGCGATTTGCTTCAAGTTGAACTTTCTACAATTTCTTCCATAGGATAAGATTTTTCTAGAGCTTTGTAACTTTACAACCATCTTACTCCAAGGAAACCCCTTAGAGTTTTTTTGTGCAGTTAATATAAAACTTATGACGTCTATAACGTTAATATAAACCAAATTTATTTATAAAGATTACAAGTTTTTAAATTCTTTTTTACAATTCTTTATTATACTTATTCTAATGAGGTGATTTTATGAAAATTTATGCCCACAGGGGCTTTAGTTCAAAGTATGCAGAAAACACTACATCTGCCTTTTTAGCATGCAAGGGCCTAGATATAGACGGAATAGAAATTGATGTGCAATACACAATGGATAAAAAGGTCGTTGTGATTCACGATGAATTTTTAAATAGACTATGCATGTTAAGCAAATTTGTAAAAGATATGACTTGGGACGAGATGAAAGATTTAAAAATATTAAATAGCGACGACTCTCCCCTTCTCTTAGAAGAATATGTCGACATTGTTAAGGACACATCTCTTGTGACAAATGTTGAGCTTAAGACTTCCATATTTGAATACGAAGGAATAGAAAAAGACGTCTATGAAATTTTTAAGAGCAGAAATATTTTGGATAAGCTTTTAATCTCAAGCTTTAACCACAACTCTTTACTTAACTTTAGAAAGATAACAAAAGATGTCCCTATAGCAGCATTAGAAGCTGGAAGACTGATTGAACCTTGGGATTATTTATCTAAATATAATATCGACTACTTCCATCCACTATTTGCAACAATGGATAAAGACAGTGTTAAAAAACTCCACGACAAGGGCATTGGGATAAATGTGTGGACAGTTAATGAAAAAGAACATTTTGATATAATGAAAGAGATCGGCATAGACGGAGTTATAACAAATTATCCCGACTTAAACTTCGACAAATAAAAAAGACATTACTCCCTAAAAAGAGCAATGTTTTTATTTAGTCGGAAATTTTTGAAATATCATTTTTATTTTGTTGGAAAGACTATTGTCTTTTCGCTGTCCTTTTTGAAGACAAATAATTTTTTAAAGTCAACTCCAACTCTACACCTTGAATTTTTGCCAATATTCTCCTCAGGGTCAAATCTCATGATTATTCTATCTTTTGACTCATCTGCATCGGCATAGGCGTAGATGTCGCTTCCCATATACTCCACATTTGAAAACAACAAATCAATTTGTGAAGACTCATCTACAAAAAAGTCCTCGCTCCTTAATCCTACATAGTAATTTTCACCCATGTTTAGAGAGCTAAATTTTTCTTTAACGTCTTCTGGAATTTGCAAAATCTTTCCAAATAATTTTATAAATAATTTGCCGTCGTTCTCGTTAAACTCAGTCTCAAAAATATTCATCTTCGGAGTTCCAATAAATTCTGCCACAAATTTGTTGCTTGGCTTGTAGTACAAATTAAGCGGCGTGTCGAACTGTTCCAAGACGCCTGAGTTTAATACTGCAATCCTATCTCCCATAGTCATTGCCTCAGTTTGGTCGTGAGTTACATAGATAAATGTCGTATTTAAATTTTTGTGCAGATTTACAATTTCACTTCTCATTTCGACACGGAGTTTTGCGTCTAAATTGGAAAGGGGCTCGTCGAGCAAAAAAACTTTTGGCTTTCTCACCATGGCACGTCCAAGGGCAACTCTCTGTCTCTGTCCACCAGAAAGCTGTGCAGGCTTTTTGTCAAGGAGCTCTTCAAGTTGAAGGACCTGTGCAATATTTGAAACTTTAGATCTTATTTTTTCTTTTGGCACTTTTCTCATCTTTAGCGGAAAAGATATATTTTCTCTCACGCTCATGTGAGGATATAGTGCATAGGACTGAAATACCATTGCGATGTCCCTATCTTTTGGACTTATATCGTTAACTACATCATCTTCTATTTTTATTTCGCCAGAGCTTGCAGTCTCAAGTCCTGCAATCATCCTAAGCGTTGTGGACTTTCCGCATCCGCTCGGTCCAACAAGGACTATAAACTCCTTGTCCTTAATGTCTAAATTTATATTTTTGACAGCTCTATAGCCATCTTCATAATCTTTAACTACATTTTCAAGTTTTACATTTGCCACTTTATCAACCCTTTACTGCTCCCGTTGTCAGTCCCTTAATCATGTTCTTTCTTGCGAAGAAGAAAATCACAAGTGATGGAATCATACAGATTACAACTCCTGCAATCATGAGTACCATGGACTGTGAGTCAACGGAGTTTAACATACTTATCCCTATTTGTACTGTCCTATATTCATCTGAACCTGTTATTAGAAGTGGCCACATATACATGTTCCAAGCTCCCAAAAATGCAGCAACACTTAGTGCTCCAATAACTGGTCTTGATATTGGAATTAAAATCTTAATTATAAATTTTAAATCGCTACAGCCGTCAATGTGTGCAGATTCATAAATTTCCATTGGGAAAGTGGCAAAGGACTGTTTGAACAAAAATATTCCCATCGCCGTAGTGAGGTATGGAAGCACTAAACCAATATAGGTGTTGGAAAGGCCCCAGCCACTTACCATTAGGAAATTGGAGATTATTGTAGCTTCTCCCGGTATCATCATTGTTGACATTATTATGGCAAATAAAATTGCCTTGCCTCTAAATTTTAAAAAGTGAAAGGCGAATGCTGCAATTATTGCCGTACCAATTTGTGAGATCATAATAACTATAGATACAATAAAGGAATTTATAATATAAGTTCCAATTGGTGCAGTCTCTATGACTTCAATGTAATTATCTACTGTCGGATTTGCCGTAAAAATTGTGGAGCTATTTTGGTAAATTTCGCTCGCCGGCTTAAGACTCATTGCAAGTGCATAGATTAGAGGAAATAAAACGACAGCTGCAACGGCAATGTTTAAAATAAGCCTTATTATTTGCCCAAAGTTTTTTGAACTTTTCCTGTTCTTTTCGACTGCCATAATTTTTTTATTTGTCTTAGCTTCTATCATCTTGTGCACCACTTCTCTTAAATATTATTAGAGTCAAAAGCATTATTATTACAAATAAAATTATTGACTCAGCTGAGGCCATGTCGTATCTGTAATTCATAAAGGCATTTTTGTAAATGTCGTGTACTATTACATTTGTTGAGTCTCCAGGGCCTCCTCCAGTTAAAAGTTTAATTTGTGCAAAGGACTGAAAGGCATTTATTATATTTGTAACAACTACAAAAAATATAATCGGTCCAAGTGAAGGAAGTGTAATGTATATAAATTCATTAAAACTATTTGCACCGTCAATCTTTGCAGATTCATACAGTGAATCATCAATTCCAGCAAGGCCTGCACTGAAGTAAAGGAAGTTCATTCCACTGTTTAACCAGCCTGTCAAAATTCCAACGCTTAAGAGGGCAAGCTTTGGATTTACAAGCCAGTTGGCCTTGCTGTTTAAAATTATATTGATAATTCCAATTGATGGGTTTAGCATCACCTTAAATACAAGTGCCATTCCACTTGATGCTATTGCCATAGGAAGTGCATAGGCTGCCGAAAATATTTTGATTCCCGGAAAAGTTTTTTGACATAACATTGCAGTCAAAAATCCAAGAAGCACTCCGATTATAACGACAATTACAACATACATAAGTGTCACGACAATTGAGTTATAAAAGGCACTTGAATTAAAGAGTGTGACATAGTTTTTAAATCCCACAAAGTCTTTGTTTGCTCCCATGTTATCCGTAGAGTGAAGACTTCTTATGAGAGTCTCCACGAATGGATAAAAGGTAAAGATTATAAATACAGTCATTGCGGGAAGTAGATAAAAATACGCTTTTTTGTTATTTTCCCTATTCATAAAACCACTTCTCAGTTAGCTGCGTTGTAATTTTCAAGGGCGCTGTTTACCTCTTTTGCAATTTCTTCGGCAGCTTCTTTTGGAGTTTTGTTATTATTTAATACTTCTTCTACATATTTTTCTTCGATTTGTCTTGTTTCTTGATATACTGTTGCAAGTCCACCTTGTGAAGCTGGTGAAGAGTCGTGTAATTGATCTATTGCAGTTTGAAATTGTGGGAATTTTTCTATATTTTCTTTAAATACAGGCTCTTCATGTGCATCGACATTGATTGGGAAGTATCCAGTTTCTGCGTTCCAGAATGCTTGTGACTCTGGTGATACTAAAAATTTTATAAAGTCCCAAGATGCGTCTTTTCTTTCGTCATCTCCTGTGTCAATCATATAAATTGAAGCACCGCCAATTGAAACCATTCCCTTGTCAGTTTTCTTAACTCCTGGGAAGTATGCTGTTCCAACTTCGAAAGAGTCGCCAACTTCATTTAGAATTTCTTTTAAACTTGCAGTAGATGCAAAAGTCATTGCAGAAGTTCCTGAAACAAATTCTGGAATGCCGCCTTGTTTACCAACATTTGGAGCAACTCCCTTATCTTCAAGTTCTTTCCACATTGTTAGGATGTTTTCCATTCCGCCGTTTTCATCGCATACTACCTCAGTAGGATTCTTTTCACGTCCGTTTCCGTTATTAAACATTGGAAGTTCTTGTTTTGACATAAGTTGGTCAACCCACCATCCATATATTGACATGGAAATTGGCATCTCTACTCCGCCCTTAGTCTTTAAATCATCAGCAATGTCCATCATCTCTTCTAGAGATTTTGGTGCTTCAGCTATTCCTGCTTTTTCAAACACATCTTTGTTGTAATAAAGAAGTGGAGTTGATGAGTTAAAAGGCATTGAATTTAGTTTGCCATCGATTGTGTAGTATGCAGCAAGGTTTGGTTCGATTTTTGAAACGTCGAAGTTGTCCTTGTCGATATATTCTTGAACTGGAACGATTAGTCCAGAGTCGATCATAAATCTTGCGCCAAGTTCAAAAACTTGTACCATGTCGGCACCAACTTCTTTACCTGCTGATGATGCTCTTAGTTTTGTAAGTGCGTCGTCATACTCACCTTGAAACTCAGCCTTAACATAATATTTATCTTGGCTTTCGTTGTATCTCTTTACAAGTTCGTCAAGAGCTTTACCGTTAACGCCACCCATTGAGTGCCAAAAAGTAACTGTAGTCTTGCCTGCCTCTTCTGCAGCTGCTACATCTTTGTCCTCTTTAGAACCACCCTTTGAGCAAGCTGTAAATAGCATTGCAAACACAATTGTGATAATTAAAATAACTTTTTTCTTCATAATTCCTCCTATAAATTAATTCTTAACATATAGAAAATAGCATCTAATTTATGTTTTTTGATTTAAAGAATGTAATTTATTGGTAAAAATATAAATAAGTAGTCTACTTTGATTAGGACGCTTTTAAGTGATAAAATGAAAATGTATTAATATAAAGGAGTAATTTATGAACGCACTATCAAATTTAAAAATTTTAGATTTCACAACACTTTTGCCAGGACCATTTGCAACAATGCAGATGGCAGACATGGGAGCTGATGTAATAAAAATATCATCACCTTCCAAGTACGATTTAGTATTAGAGGCTGAGCCAAAAATTAATGGCAAGTCAGCAAACCTACTTTGGCTAAACAGAAACAAAAAGACTTTGGCGCTAAACCTTAAGACAAAAGAGGCTGTTGACATTGTAAAAGAACTTGTAAAAGAGTACGACATAATTGTGGAACAGTTTAGACCAGGAGTTATGGAAAAACTTGGACTTGGATACGAAGAACTTTCAAAAATAAATCCAAGACTGATCTACTGCTCAATAACAGGCTACGGCCAAACAGGACCAATGGCAAATAAAGCAGGCCACGACATTAACTTCTTGGCAAAATCAGGAGTTTTGGGATTTAGTGGAAGAAATGAAAGCGGCCCAGAACTTTACGGCACACAAATAGCAGATATCGCCGGTGGAACAATGAATTCAATTATAGGAATACTTGCAGCAGTAAACTACAGGCACTTCTCTGGCGAGGGACAATACATTGACATATCAATGATGGACGGTGCTTTGCCACTTAATTCACTTCCTGGAGCAGGATATCTAGCTGGTGGAGAGCTTCCTAAGAGAGAAGGGGATCTCTTAAACGGAGGAAGCAATTACGATTTCTACGAAACAAAGGACGGCAGATATTTTGCTGTAGGATCCCTTGAACCAAAATTTTGGAGTGTACTTTGCGATACACTAGAAATAGATGGTAAGACTTCAACTGACCTTTCAGTAAAAGATGAAATAAAAGAGAAGTTCTTAGAAAAAGACTTCGACGAGTGGGTAGAAATTTTTAAAGATAAAGATGCCTGCGTAGAACCCGTTCTAAACCTTGATGAAGTAGTAGAAGACGAGCACATAAAAGAAAGAGGGCTCATTGTAGAGCTTGATGTCGATGGAGAAAAAATAAAACAGTTCGCAAGTCCAATCGCATTCTCAAAAACAAAACAAGAATACAAATTTGCCGGCAAAAAAATTGGCGAAGACACCGAAGAAATATTAAAGAGTTTGGGATATAGCGAAGATAAAATTAAAGAACTAAAAGATTTGGACGTATTTAAATAAAATTTGAATCATTAAAATGAAAAGAGCAGCTTATGGTTGCTCTTTTTTTGTAGTTGAAAAATTTGTGCAGCTTTCTTGCAATATGTTGTCGTCTTGTCCATACCCCTCCAACTGCCGTCATCTCGAGCGAGCGTGAAACGTGAGTCGAGAGATCTGTAGAGTCGTGGGTGCGATGCGCTCTCGTCTTGATAAAAAACGTACAGCTCGTCATCCTGAGCGAACGAAGTGAGTCGAAGGATCTGTATAGTCGTGGGTGCGATGTGTCCTCGTTTTAATGCAAAAAGTGTTTTGGAGTATTTTCTCCCTGAGGTTTTCTCGTTAAGACGATTAGGTCTCGCTCGAATGCTTTGCAGATCCCTCGGCTAAGCTCGAGATGACGAGTAGGTACGTCGTCATATGAATAAGTTATCACTGTGCCATTAGTTCACTAATTCTAACTCCAATTTCAACGCGATGAGGAATTATGCGGCAAGCGAGTTTCGCAAAAAGCCGTTAAAAATTTCATTTGTTTGAGCGAACCACAATAACCACCTTGAGTTAAATAAAAAAAGCTATAGAGAAAAAATTTAACAAAAATTACAACTCGCGAGTTATGAAATTTAGGCTTTTTGCGGAGTACTAAATAGTCATATAAGTTCAACACACTCTCCGAAGTGGGCGTTGGGGGCCTGAGTTGGTGCGCGAGGAGAGGGAAGGGGACAATCGCAGCGTAATAGGGTCAGCCCTAGCCTTCCCTTCCTCGCAAAAGGAATGCAAAACGCAGTTTTGAAATTAAGTTATTTACGATTTAACCGTTAGGTTGATTCCTTAAGACGATAAGTTCTCGCTAGATGTCTTTGCAGATCCCTCGGCTACGCTCGGGATGACGAGTTAGAGGTAACGACAAGTGGTTTAGACGCTTTGCTGAATAAATACTCAACAAAACGAAAAAACCTCCCAATCAAGGGAGGTCATTCTTAGTATTATTTTTGAGGTGCAAGTACTGTTGCTTTTCCTTCTATCACTACATAACCAAATTGGTTAGTGCATGTAGTTTTTAGTATTACTCTATTTTTCTCGGGTATTAATTCTTCCACAGTGCATGTTGCTGTTATTGTATCTCCATAGTGAACGGGATGTGTGAATTTAAGTTCTTGTCCTAAATATATTGTTCCCGGACCTGGAAGCTGTGTTCCAAGCACTGCTGATATAAATCCTGCACTAATCATTCCGTGTGCTATACGTGTTTCAAACTTTGTGTTTTTTGCGTATTCTTCGTTTATATGTGCAGGGTTAAAGTCACCAGATACTCCAGCGTAATTATACGCATCGGCTTCTGTCACTGTCTTTGCAAAAGAGGCGCTGTCACCAACTTTTAATTCGTCAATTGTTTTGCCGATAATTTCTGTCATATTATCAGTCCTTATTATCTATTGTGTTTTTTAATCCAATCTACTACTGTAGGTGCTACTTCTTCTTGACTTCTTCTACTTACAAACATTCCAATGTGTCCTGTTGGGAAACATTTTGCTGTGTAGTCCTTACTTCCTATTACTTTATCTAGTGGTATTGATGCTGCATTTGGAACTTGGTTATCTCTTTCGGCATATAGGTTTAGAACTGGTTGAGTGATATTTTTAAGATCAACTTTTTCTCCAGCTATTTCCATTTCACCTTTAAATAATTTGTTTTCTCTATACATTGAGTTTAGAAACTCTTTATATGCCATCCCAGCTTGTCCTGGTGAGTCGAAAATCCATTTTTCCATTGTCAAGAAGCTAGATAAATAGTTAGGGTCGTCTATATCGTTAATTAGGTCTAAATATTTATTTACCATTAGTGAAAGTGGTTTAAGTGTCAAGAATCCTGTGTTCATAAAGTCTCCAGGAACAACTCCATATGCTTCTACCATTCTGTCTGGGTTTAAATATTTTCCCCATTTAAATAGAAGTCCATCGTCTGTTGAGAAGTCAACTGGTGTTACCATTGTCACTAAGTTTTTAACTTTTTCTGGGTGTAGTGCTGTATACATTAAGCTGAATGTACCTCCTTGGCACACTCCAAGAATGTTAATTTTGTCTACTCCCTTTTCTTTTCTCAAATGTTCAACGCAGTCGTCTATATAAACATTGATATAATCATCAAGTGTTATATATTTGTCATCTGCTGTTGGAAAACCCCATTCTATTAGATATAGGTCAAGTCCACTGTCTACAAGTTTTTTAATGAAAGACTTGTCTTGTCCTATATCCATCATTGATGGTGTATTTACAAGAGCATATATTATAAGTGTTGGTATCTTTGTTGAAGTTCTTGTGCTCTTTTTATAGTGATATAGTTTTAATTTATCTTCAGTAAAGACACACTCCCTTGGAGTTTGGTTTGCTTGATTTTCTTTTACATCAAGCATAACCTCATAACTCTTTAGTAGTTTTTCTTGTCTTTCTATATTTTCTTCGATAGTTTTCTTTATATCAAAAAAGTCGCCGTACATCTTTTACCTCCCATGAATTAAACTTTAATTATTATTTTTGTTCCGGTTTATTTTCTTTAGTATTCCTCATGTTTTCTAAGTCTTTTTTCATGGCTCTAACTTCGCGTCTTAGTTCGTAAACATTTTTATAAACATTATCTACTTCAGACATTGTAACTATTGGTAGATCCTTTAATGCTGCTTCTATTACTTTGTCATATTCAATCTTAAATACCATTGCAGAGTCTGCAGTCTTTGCGATTAGTTTAGAAAATTCGTCAGTGTAGAAATATTTTTCAATTGCATCTTCTACATATTTTGACCACATTTTGTAGAACTCTCTAAATGTCTTAGGTTCTTCGCCCTTGTCGATTGATTCTATATAGTCTTTGAAAGCTTCTTTAGAATTCTTATAACCAACAGTCATTGCCTTAGTCATAAATTCAGATACAGAAACTAGCATATCTATTAAAGCTTCGATAGCTTTGTTGTTTTGTTCAAGCATTTCTCTTGAGCTTCCTACAACTGGAGATGTCATTAAAACTCCAAAAGTTTTATCATATGCTTTCTTCCACTCTCTTAGAGTATCAGCAAGTTTCATTGGATCTTTGAAAATTGATTGCATAAATATATCTGCAATATTTTGGTAAGCAAAGCTCCATGGACCAATAAAGTTATTTAAAGTTCTAAGGTAAGTGTTAAAGTAACTTTGTGAATCTACCATTAGACCTTGAATTTCTTTTGGTAGTAGAGGAACAAGGTTGTTCATAAAGATATTGTTATATCCTTCTACTAATTGGTCGATATTCTTTTTATATTCTTCAGTGCCTGGTTTTAGAATTTCTTCGTTAAATTTATTCCATTGATCATAAAGACCCATGTATAATTTTTGAGAATTTAACATTTTTTCAAAAACATCACGGCTAACAGGTGCCATAAGCTTACCCATAGAGAATGGATTGTAAGAATCCATCATGCTGTTCCATGCTTGGTATGGTCCTGTGAACCAAGAATTTTGTGGGCTTATACCTTTAATATAGTCTTGCCAATTTTTCATCCATAACTGTTGAAGTTCAACCCAATCTTGGTACTTAGTAAAGTCAAAAGCCTTGTCATTTTCTATATCTTTTTCAACATCGTCTGCTCCTCTTTTTGGTAGAGCATCCATCCATGCCTTCATCATATTTTGACTTGCTTTAAACATTTCATTCCATGCATTATATCCGTTTGTCATATTCTTCCCCTCCAATAAATTTCTTAATTTTAGTTTATTGCAACACAATCTAATGCTTTATCTTAATATTATAGTACCCAAATTCATGTCGTGATAACAGTATTATGATAATATATTAAAATATAATTCTAGAAAAAATACAATATTAATTAATAAACTCATGGAAACTTAATTAAAATAAATAATTTGCACAACTCACAATTTAGTATTTTTAAGTGTTTTTTCCACAACATAAATGAGACTAAAATATCGATGCTTTCTGGATAGTATAATATGAAGACAAAATCTATACATATATAGAGTAAACAAGCAGTAAAATTTAAAAATAATTATTTAAAAAAATACATAAATATAATTTGTAATTGAGAAAATTTTATGTTAACTTTAATGTAGTAGTGAAATGTTTTATTAAATTAAATAGGAGGAAGTTATGAAAATATTAGACAACTTAAACTATGTCTTCTCAAAGGACAACGAACCTGTTTGCACAGCAAGCCCTGGAGAAATAATTACTTTCAAAACTGCTGACTGTTTTGCAAACCAAGTAAAAGATGAAAGCTTTACTATGGATAAATTAGATCTAAATAAAGCAAACCCAACTGCTGGACCTCTATATTTAGAAGGCGCAGAGCCAGGAGATGTAATTGCTGTAGATATTCTTGATATAAAAGTTGGAAAAAGAGGCTTTGCATGCTCCATCCCAGAAGTAGGTCCATTGGCAAAATTTAGCGAGATGAGAACGAGAATATTCGAAATAGAAAACGAATATGTAGAGTTTGGGGGATTAAAATGGAAGATAAATCCAATGATTGGCGTAATAGGACTTGCACCAGAAGAAGGAGAAATAGCTTGTGGCCACGCATATAAACACGGTGGCAACTTGGACAGCAAAAAAATAACAAAGGGCACAACAGTGTACTTGCCAGTTGAACATCCTGGTGGACTTCTTCAAATAGGAGATTTACACGCAAGCATGGGAGACGGCGAAGTATCGGGAACAGGAATAGAAGTACCAGGAGAAGTTGTAGTAAGAGTTAATCTAATAAAAGACTTTGAACTAAAATGGCCGGTTATAGAGACAGAAGACAAGTGGTATGTAAATGGTGTCGGAGATAATTTTAGTGAGGCCTTTCTTTCAGCAAGTGAAGAACTTTTAAGATTGATGAAGCCAGCCTATCCACTTGATGAAACAGATATATTTATCTACCTATCACTTCAAGGAGATATTGAAATCAACCAATACGTTCACCCAGTTGATGGCGAAATGCCTTCTGTGAGATACGGCGTTCCAAAAACAGAATACGCTAAGCCACTTATAGAAATATAGAATTTAAATGTTATGACTGATTTTTAATTTGGTCATAACATTTTTTTTGTGATTTCTTTTAGAGTCTCCCTTAAAAATATTTTCTGCGCCCTCTATTTATTTGAAACTCTTAAAAGATTCTTATCAGTCTTTAAAATCTTTAAGGTTTTAAGATTCCCCAATCATTTATCCACTATCCCACTCCAATAAAACTATATTTTAATACTACATCTTCACCTCACAATTATTGAACAACGTTCAGTATTTTGTTATAATTATTTATGTTCAATAGTTTAAGTTTTAATTTAATTTTTTTATATATATTGGAGGAAGTTATGGTAATTGGCATTCCACGAGGTCTTCTTTTTTATGAATTCGACACAATGTGGAGAAATTTTTTTAAAGAACTCGATATTGAATACATTATAAGTCCAAATACTAATAAAGATATTTACAAAAGAGGAGCAAGCATTGCCCTACACGAGACCTGTCTTCCCTACAAAATATTTTTAGGTCATGTTGATTATTTGATTGATAAATGCGACTACATATTGGTCCCAAGAATTGGCGGCTATAGTTTCTACGACAGAATGTGCACAAGGTATCAGTCAACTGTCGATGTTTTGCAAAACACCTTTAGAGATAGAGACATTAAAATTCTACCTTTTAATGTGGACTATACTTCTAAAGAAACTGAACTTGCAAGCTGCATCGAAATCGGCAAAAAATTAGGCAAAAAGAGACGCGACTCTTTAAGGGCATATATTATTGCAAGGCAAGCTGTTAATACTGAGGCACAAATTAAAGAAAATAATCTTAAGAATGCTCTCAAAAAAGATAACAGCAAAGTTTTACTAGTCGGCCACAAGTACAACACCATGGATAAATATGTTGGTGAACCCATTGAGGACATGCTAGAAGAAATGGGCGTTGACCTAATTTGGGCAACAGACATGGATAGACACGATGCCGACGAGAAGTCAAAAGAAGTTACTAAGACCATGCCTTGGACTTTTAACAGGGAGCTTATAGGATCAATTGTTGAACTTTCAGACGAAGTCGACGGAATAATTTTACTAAGCTCATTCGACTGCGGTCCCGACTCCATGGCAAATGAAATGATTATTAGAAAGATTAAGGATAAGCCTATTTTAAATTTAGTCGTCGACGGACAAGAGGGAGTTGCCGGAATGGAAACAAGGCTTGAGAGTTTTATAGACATTATCCTTTTTAAAAAGAGGAGGATTTTAAATGACTAGAAAAGTTACTTTTCCTCAACTTGGAAACTACAATATCCCAATCGAAATGGTTTTTGAAGAAGGAATGGGCGTTAAGTATTTAAAACCACCAAAAATTTCAAACAAGACTTTAGAAATTGGTTCTAAATACAGTCCCGACTCAGTGTGCGCTCCTTTTAAGTTCATGCTCGGAAATTATATCGAAGCAATCGAAAACGGAGCAGAAATTTTGGTATCAGTTGGAGGTCTTTGCAGACTCGGCTATTACGGAGAACTGCATCAACAAATCATAAAAGATTTGGGCTACGATGTTACTTTTGTAAACTTCGCACAGACAAAACTTTCAAAACCATCTTCTTGGTACGAAAAATTTAAGACACTAAACCCTGATATGTCGCTTATAAAAATTGGCGAAGTAATCCCCGTGTTTTTAAAAATGATTGAGTACTTGGACATAACTGACAACTTCATGAGAAAAAATGCAGGCTTTGAAGTAGAAGAAGGATCTTTTGACAGATTATATAAAAAATATCTCCAAGAAATGAGGGACATCTCCTCTCTTCGCGAGATTAAAGACTTTCAAAAGAAATACATGAAGGCATTTAAAGAACTTCCTGTAAACAAACCAAAAAATCCACTAAGAGTTGCCATGATTGGCGAATATTATACGATAATGGAGCCCTTCTCCAACCACTACATTGAAAAATGGCTTGCAGAGCGCGGCATAGAAATTGAAAGATGGATGAACCTTACAAACACAATAATCGATAGACCCGAAAAAGAAGTCAAAAATCACATAAAGCCCTATGCAAAGTACGACCTCGGCGCAACAAGTATGTACACAATAGATCGCGCCCTTCGATGTGCAAAGGCACATTATGACGGGATAATCCACGTAAAATCTGCAGGATGTATGCCCGAGATAGATGCCATGGCAGTTCTACAAAACATAAGCAAGGATTATAAAATTCCAATTTTATATATTTCCTTTGATTCGCAGACAAGTGATGTTGGACTTCAAACAAGACTCGAAGCTTTTTACGACATGATTATGATGAGAAAAGAAAAAATAATTTGATTTTAAAGAGGGATAAAATGAAAGATGTTTATTACGGTATAGATGTTGGCAGCATTTCAACTAAAGGTGTCATAATTGATGATGATAACAATATTTTAGCACAAGATTATTTGATGACTCACGGCAATCCAATCGATGCAGTAAAAAGACTTACAAAATCAGTCGAGTCACAGCTCGATTTAGATAAATACAGGGTCATGTCTGTTGGAACTACAGGATCAGCCAGAAAGCTCGTTGGTGCAATAGTCGATGCGTCCATAGTTCGTAACGAAATAACTGCCCATGCAATAGGTACAATTTCCATGCACCCCGATGTCAAAACTATTCTAGAAATTGGCGGACAGGACTCAAAAATTATCTTAATCGACGACGGCGTTGTAGTTGATTATGCAATGAACACACTTTGTGCAGCAGGAACTGGCGCGTTCTTGTCTTCTCAAGCTTCAAGACTTGGAGTTCCCGTAGAAGAATTTGGAGATATCGCAATTAATTCAGAAAGCCCAACGCCAATAGCTGCAAGATGCACAGTGTTTGCCGAATCGGACCTTGTGCACAAGGCGCAAATGGGTTATGCGACAAATGATATAATAGCAGGACTTTGCAAATCAATTGTAAACAATTACTTAAATAATGTCGGCCGTGGAAAATCAATAAGAACTCCAATAGTATTCCAAGGCGGAGTCAGCAAAAACAAGGGAGTAAAAAAATTCTTTGAAGAAGCTCTTGGTGAAGACATTATCGTCGATGATGTTGGACACCTTGCCGGTGCAATTGGAATTGCAATCATGGCAAACAAAATGGGCAAGCACAAAGAATTTAACTTTGAAACAACAGATATCGAATTTAAAACGCGCGGCGTAAATTGCAACAAATGTCCAAACCACTGCGAAATAATGTGTGTCTTAAGAGAGGGCGAACTAATCGACTCTTGGGGCAACAGATGCGAGAGAGGCCACATAAAAAATGTAAAAGAAATGGAAAAACTTAGCATATAATTTAATAAAGAATAATTTAAAAAAGAATTTAAAGTTATGGCGAAATTAATTTGCCATAGCTTTTTTTAATTTTGTGGTGTTTTTTGGAGTTTAAATATTATTGTACCGATAATTTATCTATGATATATGAAGAACACCTGCTCCGATGTCATCCTGACCGGACAGTAAGTCGCTTGTATCCAAATGATGAAAAATCTGTAAAGACACAGAAATAATGTGCCTTCGTCTTGACGTAACCCCCACACTCGTCATCCTGAGCGGAAAAAATTCATGAGAATTTTTGGAGTCGAAGGATCTGTAGAGTACTCTAGCGATGTGTCCTCGTCTTTACAAGAAAGAGTTTTGGAATAGTAATTCCCCTTTACACCGTTTCATTAAGACGCTTAGGTTGTTTCTCCTAAAGGTGCAGATTCCTCGACTCGCGTTTCTCGCTCGCTCGGAATGACGGAGTGTGTGGACGTCATCCTGAGCGGACAGTAAGTCGAGTGTACCTGGAAGAGTCAAAAATCTGTAAAGACACAGAAATAATGTGCCTTCGTCTTGACGAACCCCCATACTCGTCATCCTGAGCGGAGACGAATGCGAAGCATGAGACGGAGTCGAAGGATCTGTAGAGTATTCGTGCGATGTGTCATCGCCTTTACAAAGTTGCGTTTGGGAGTTTTCTCCTTCACGTTTTCTAATCAAGACGAATAGGCTGTTTCTCCTAAAGGTGCAGCTCTTTCACCCTCCCGGGTACACGGCGACTTTCGAGCATAGCTCTCGCTCAAGATGACGAATATAAGGAGTTTTTCTCTTTCTATGATGGCTTTTTGTCGAGAAGTTACAGATCTCTCGACTCTCTGTATAACATAGTATAGAAGTTTTAACTCATTTTTTTCTTCAAATCCCTTGACTGTATATATACACTTAAAAGTTGGTGATGTTATGGAAATTATTATTTCTAAATCATTGGACGTTCCAATCTATGAGCAGATCAGAACTCAAATTGAGGACATGATAGTTAAAGAAACTTTAAAGCCACACGAGAGGCTCCCTGGAATGAGGACTCTTGCAAAGGACTTAAAGGTTTCTGTCATTACGACAAAAAGAGCCTATGATGATTTAGAGCGCGAAGGTTATATTTACACCCTGCCCGGCAAGGGTTCCTTTGTAAATGATGTAAATAAAAAACCTAAAAAAGAAAAGATTATTGATAAGGATATTGAAGAAGAAGTTAAGAGTTTAATAAATAAAGCAAAAAAGGAAGAGCTTGGTTTAAACGAGCTTCTCACATTTATTTATAAGGAGTGGAAAGATGAAGGCAATTGAAATTAAAAATCTAAATAAGATATACGACGACTTTGAGCTAAAAGATGTGAGCTTCGACGTTTATCAGGGAACTGTAATGGGCCTAATCGGTGCAAACGGATCTGGCAAAACTACAATTTTAAAATCAATTCTTTCTATTATTAAATACGACGGCGACATCAGAATTTTGGGTGAAGAAATTTCTAAGGATATTAAAGACGAAATAAATTCTGTTTTCGAGGAATATTTTATTGGCGAATATTTAAACGCAAAAGAAGTGGACAAAATTTATTCTGAAATTTATTCCAAATGGGACTCAAATTATTTTTATGAATTATTAGATAAATTTGATATTGCAACGGACAAAAAGTATAAGGATTTCTCAAAAGGAATGAAGATAAAATTAAAAATTGCAATCGCCCTTTCATCTCGCCCAAAGCTTTTAATCTTAGACGAGCCGACAAGTGGACTTGACCCAGTTATACGTTCAGAAATTTTAGACATTTTCTTGGAATACATGGAAGATGAAAATAACACAATTTTAATTTCATCTCACATTACGACAGATCTTGAAAAAATTGCCGACTACATCACTTTTATAAACGACGGCGAGGTAATATTTACCGAAGAAAAATACGACCTTGAAGAAAATTATGGAATAGTTAGAGTAAGCGAAGAAGATTTTAAGAAAATTGACAAGAGATTTATCAAAAAATTTAAAAAAGAAAAGTATCAAATTAATGTCCTTGTAGATAATCTACACGAATTTGAAAAGACTTATCCAAGCTTTGTCGTGGACAGGAGCACAATCGATGAGATTATGGTTCTCTACTTAAGGGGTGAAGAGGCATGAAGGCAATACTAAAAAGAGATTTTTATCAGATTAGAAAAAATTTTTTACTTGCCTTTGGAATAATAGTCCTCTCTCAACTACAAGTAATCATAGGACTTATTCGTGGGCACGTAGAGTTAGACGCTCTAATATTTTTTACAATGGTAAATGGAATGATGTTTGCATCAACTGGTTACGGCAGCTATTCAAACGACCTCGACACAAAGTTCTTGGAGTATATGCGCTCAATGCCAATTTCACTTGAAGATTATGGCACTGAAAAAATTCTGCTATCCGTACTTCCATCTACTTTTATAATTTCAATAATAATGCTTGTGTTTAAGCTTAGAATAAAAACTGATATAAATGTATTTTTATTATGGGCAATACTACTGCTCTTTTCTATAATAATTGGAATTGGCGCATTAGTTTTGCTAATTAAATTTGGAAAAAATTCAAAAATAGCAAGAAATATACTCATGGCAGTTTTTATTATTACACTTTTATCTTTCTTCGCAGGATTTTTCGCTGCACAAAAGATAAACCTGTTTTTAAATTATTATGTTCTTGGAATACTCATGATTGCATTCATTCTAATTCTCCTTCTGTATAAAAAAGTGTGGAAGAAAGAAATGGAGGCCTTAAGATGAAGACAGCTATGTATAGAGAATACCTCTGTCTCAGACAAGATAAGAGTTTAAAAGATATTATAAAAGGAGTAGCTATATTTTTAATATTAATAGTAGTTCTTACTGCATTTACAAAATCATCAGTTGCACTTCCCTTTAGCATTGCCTTTAATCTTGGAATGCTAAGCAATTTATTTACAAGAGACTTTGACGATGGATCTATTGCAACTCTTAGAACAATGCCAATAAATCCAAAAAACTATGTAATTGCAAGATACATTACAGCATTTTTAACCTTTGCTTTAATAACTCTTGTAATACTTCTAACTGAGCATGTTGTTGGACTATTTATAGATGTAGATCCATTAGATATTTCAGAAAGAGTTATTATGTATGTTGTTCCATTATTTTTAGTAGTTGCTTTGATTCCAGGCTACTACGGCTTTGGACCAAAAGGAGTTGGACTTATGATTTATATCATAATAACTACGATTTTAATCTTTGCAATACTATCTCCAATTATGTTCTACAACTTCGAAAAGTATGAATATCTTCCAACTTATAAAATAATAATTTTGATAGTTTTATTTATAGTAGCTCTATTTGTTTCGGTTTCTGTATCGATTAACACATTTAAAACTAAAGATTTCTAAAAAAATAAGGCCGCTTAATCAAGCGACCTTTTTTTAATTATCAACCTTTACTCATTAATATAATCCAGGTGATTTTTCAGATGTGTCTATAATAATATTTTTAACTTGGCTATAAGCATCTAGAGCAAGTTTGTGAGTTTCTCTACCGATACCAGATTTTTTGTATCCACCAAATGGTGCACCAGCAGGAATTGAGTTGTATGTGTTAACCCAAACACGTCCAGTTTCAAGAGCTCTTGATACTCTTAGTGCCTTGTTGATATCCTTAGACCAAACACCACCGCCTAGTCCATATTCAGAATCGTTGGCAAGTTTAATTACTTCTTCTTCATCTTTAAACTTAATAACAACAGCAACTGGTCCAAAAATTTCTTCTTGAGCAACCTTCATGTCGTTATCTACATCGGCGATTAGAGTTGGCATAGTGAAGTGACCATTAGCAAGATCTCCTTCAACACATTCTTTACCACCAGCAACAATCTTTGCTCCTTCTTCAGAAGCGATGTCGATATATTTTAGAACTTTTTCCTTTTGTCTCTTGTTGATTTGAGCACCAAGTTGAGTTTCAGGATCCCAAGGAAGTCCAACCTTAACTTCATTGAATTTTTCTACAGCTCTCTTGATGAACTCGTCATAAATTCCTTCTTGAACGAATACCCTTGAACCTGCGCAGCAAACTTGACCTTGGTTAAATAGAATTCCAAGAGCAAGACCTTCAATAGCAAGGTCCATGTCGCAGTCGTCGAAGAAAATATTGGCACTCTTACCTCCAAGTTCTAGAGTAGCAGGAATTAACTTATCTGCAGCGTGTTTAGCAACATTGTATCCAACTTCAGTAGAACCAGTAAATGCAAGTTTAGAAAATCCTTCGTGAGCTAAAATATATTCACCTGATTTAGAACCAGCACCTGTAATAACATTTATAACTCCCTTTGGAACAACGTCCTTTATAAGTCTTGCAAGTTCAAGAAGAGAAAGGGAAGTTGAACTTGATGGTTTAATAACAATAGTGTCCCCTGCAGCAAGAGCTGGAGCAAGTTTCCATGCAGCCATCAAGAATGGGAAGTTCCATGGAATAATTTGTCCAACAACACCAATAGGTTCACGCATTACAAGTGAAATAGTGTTCTCATCCATTGCATTTAGAGTTCCCTCTTCTGCCAAAATAACGCCAGCAAAATATCTAAAGTGCTCAGCAGCGCCAGGAATATCTATGCCTGAAGTCTCTCTAATAGGTTTACCATTATCAAGGGTCTCTACCATAGCAAGGTGATCAGCATTTTCGTCGATGATATCGGCAATCTTATTTAATAGTTTTGCCCTTTCAACCTTTGTCGTCTTTCTGTAAGACTCAAAAGCCTTAGTTGCAACTTCAACTGCCTTGTCAACATCTTCCTTAGTAGCTTCAGTAACCTTAGCTAAAACTTCTCCATCAGCAGGGCATTTAGCATCGAAATATTCCCCGCCAGTAGACTTAACAAACTCTCCACCTATAAATAAATCATACTTATCTAACAAATTAACATCTGGTCTTTTCATATCTTTTACACTCCTTTTAAAATATATAAAAATCCGTCATAGAATATATATCCATATAAAAACTAATAATAACACTTATCAAATAAGTTAAATAAATAACGATTGAGTTGATATCAAAACAATGGCTTAAAATAGCCTTTTTATAGTAAAAAAATAATGTGAAATAAATTATAAATATGTCGTACTTATTATTTAGTATGTAAAAGTATAAAGGACTAGAGCACAATTGTTAAAGTCGAAGGAGCTGTAAGTATGATGGCGATGTGTTGTCGTTTCGATGAGAATGTGTTTTGAAGTAATTCCCTTTACATCCTTTCAATAAGACGCATAGGCTGTTTCTCCTTAAGGTGCAGATCTTTCGATTCGCGTTTCATGCTCACTCGGAATGACGTGGTGGTCGTCATCCTGAGCGAACGAAGTGAGCCGAAGGATCTGCAATGTATTCTTGCGATGTGTCGTCGTTTTGATGAGAAGGTGTTTTGGAGTTTTCTCCTTCACGTTTTCTAATCAAGACGAATAGGCTGTTTCTCCTAAAGGTGCAGATCTTTCGACTCGAGCAAAGCTCTCGCTCAAGATGACGGTGTGTGAGGACGACGACTCCAATATTTCTTGACTGTGCCTATAATTTATCCACGATATGTAGTAGGAGACCCCACCCAAGGTCATCCTGAGCGGAACGGAAGGCGCAGCCTGAAGTGCAGTCGAAGGATCTGTAAAGCTTTCTTGCGATGTGTCGTCGTCTTTACAAAGTTGCGTTTTGAAGTAATTCCCTTTACATTTTCTAGTTAAGACGCTTAGGTTGTTTCTCCTTAAGGTGCAGATTCCTCGATTCGCGTTTCACACTCCCTCGGAATGACGAGGGTGGACGTTATCCTTAGTGGGTAAAAAAAGGCAACAATTTATTCCTAAATCATTGCCTATTTATTCTAAAAATTTATATCCATTCCCGATAAAGCTGTCTCGATAATACATTTGTATTTTAAAAGCACATCTCTACATTTGTTCAGATTATCTTCGTCTGCTCTATAGATTGGTATAGATATGCTAAGTGCCGCCACTACTTTTCCGTCAATTGATAGTGGTATGGCAACGCATCTTATGTCCTCGTCTATTTCTCCAAGTTCAAGAGCATAGCCCTTCTGTCTTACTGAATGAGCCTGTAGAAGTAATTTTTCTATATCCAAAGTAGTTTTGTCAGTGTACTTTACCATATTGTCTTTAAAGTTTTTTATTATATAATCATCGTCAAACTGAGATAAGAGCGCCTTTCCAAGTGCCGGTGCATTGGCTGCTATTCTAGTTCCAACGCTTGATACTATTTTTATTGCCCTCTTGGGCTCTTCTTTTACTATATAAAACACCATTTTGTTTTCGTAAACTCCAAGCTGACAAATTTCATTACATTCGCCCACTATGTCTTTCATATAAGATCTTATTATTGATAGAGCATCAGATCTATAATTATACGCATTTCCAATTTTATATGCCCCAAATCCTATTAAATATTTATTGTCCTTAATCTCAATAAAGTTCGTCTCCATAAGCGTTTTAATTATTGGAGAAAGGGTGCTCTTTGGTATTTCTGTCTCTTCAGAAATTTCCGTCAAGTTTAATCCATCATCTGAATTTCTAAGTACTTCTAAAATTTTTATAACTCTGTATGTTGGCATGTGCATTTTAACACCTTCTTATTATTTTAATAATTCTCATTTCATTAATTTTATTATAGTAAATTTAAAAAATTTTTCAAAAATTCTTAAATTTTCAATTCACATTATCTTGACAAAGTTGTGAAGTAATACTAGA
>NZ_JBMNPQ010000015.1:0-26481 GCF_050943655.1 Peptoniphilus sp.
AGCGTGTCCTGGGCAGTCTACGTGTGCGTAGTGTCTTTTTGCTGTTTCGTATTCTACGTGAGATGTTGAGATTGTGATTCCTCTTTCTCTTTCTTCTGGTGCTTTGTCAATGTGTGCGTAGTCTACGAATTCTCCTGAGCCAAATCTCTTGTTTAGTACAAGTGTGATTGCTGCTGTTGTTGTTGTTTTACCGTGGTCAACGTGGCCAATTGTTCCTATGTTAACATGGGGTTTATTTCTTTCAAATTTTTCCTTGCTCATTTTATTCCTCCAACTTTATTTATATAACCTCATAATACAATAAATCTTAAATTTTTTCAACATTTCGCTAATTATTTAATTCGCTCAAGCTTCCTTCTTACGAATGTGTTCATGAAATATGCTACAAAAATTACAGATGATATTTCTGCTATTAAATAGCCATACCATATTTCGTTTACAGAAAAATATTTTAATGCAATGTATGCAACTGGTAAGAGAACAATAATCTGTCTTAAGATTGAATCAAGAAGCGGCAACATTCCGTTTCCAAAAGCCTGAAAAATTGAAATCCCAACAATTGAAATTCCTGCAAATATATAGGAAGTCGCGCAGATTTTAAGCATCGGCACACCAATTTTTAGCATCTCGTCTGTTGCAGAAAATATTGAAAGTACCTTTTCTGGAAAGATAAATATTCCTCCAGCTATGATTATAGTCATTAGAATTACTACTTTAAATGCTAGTTTCATAACTTCAATTATTCTATCTTTTTGTTCTGCACCATAATTGTACGCAATTATTGGTACAATTCCATTATTTAACCCAAATATCGGCAAAAATACAAGAGACTGAACCTTAAAATATGCCCCAAGCGCCGCAACGGCAGATGTGGAGATTTTTGCAAGCATCGCGTTTAGTACATATATTGTAAAGGACTGTATCGTAAACGCTATAGTCGACGGAAATCCAACTTTAAAAATATCTTTTATTATATAGCCGTCGGCTCTTGGACTTTTAATTGTAATCTCTTTATTTAATGTGTGTTGCAAAATAAATCCACAGCATGCTCCGACAATTTGTCCCGTTACAGTTGCAATTGCAGCGCCTCTTACTCCCATTGCAGGAAGACCGTACTTGCCAAAAATAAAAATCGGGTCGAGTATAATATTTAGTATCGCTCCAATTAACTGCGTAATCATTGTAAGAACAGTTCGACCAGTTGATTGCAAAATTCTTTCCATATATATCTGCAAAAATACGCCGAAAGAAAATCCCATTACAATCTGCAAGTAATGAACTCCATAATCAACTATCATTTTATCTGTCGTCTGTGAATTTAAATATGCGCTTGGTAAAATGCGTGAGAGTATAAAAAATATTATTGAATATATTATCGCCAAAAACAGTCCGTTTTCTGCTGTGCGGTTTGATTCTTCGAAATTTTTCTCGCCCAAGTGTCTCGATATGAGGGCGTTCATTCCTACTCCCGTTCCAACACCAATGCCAATCATTATGTTTTGAATTGGAAAGGCAATTGATATTGCAGAAAAGGCAGCCTCGTTAATTTTTCCAATATAATATGAATCCACCAAGTTATAAAGAGACTGAATAAGCATCGATATAACTATTGGGAAGGAAACTTGAAAAAGAAGTTTGCCAATGGGCATAACTCCCAATTTATTTTCTTCTAAAGTCAATTCATCACCTCAATCAGATAACTATTATATATGAAAAAACTTAAATTTAAAAGAGCCCCCCACTCTTCTAAAAGCAGAAGGCGCACTAATACTTTATACTGCGCACCTTTCATGTTAAAATAGATTTAATTAGATGGATTAGTGGGTAGAATAGTTTTAATGAGGTGAATAATATGAAATTACTTATTACTAGTACGATCCCCGAAGAAATTTTTAAAGATTTAGAAAATCATTTTGAAATAACTTATCACGACTCACAAATTCCTTTGACTCACGAAGAGATTAAGGAAAAAATTGTAGGACAAGACGCACTCCTTTGTCCACTGTCTGATAAAATTGATAAGGACATAATCGATGCGGGAAGTAGTCTTAAAATAATTGCAAACTACGGAGCGGGCTTTGACAACATCGACATAGACTATGCAAGAGAAAAAAATATCATAGTGACAAATGCACCAGCTCCATCATCTGCAATCTCAACTGCAGAGCTTGCCTTTGCACTTATGATTTCAGCTGCCAGAAAGCTTGTATCTGGAGATAAACTTACAAGACGCGGCGAGTTCTACGGCTGGAGGCCAACTTTTTATTTAGGAAGCGAACTTCGAGGCAAGACTCTTGGAATCATCGGCCTTGGAAATATTGGAAAAAATTTAGCAAAAAGAGCGCGCGCTTTTGAGATGAATGTGATATATTATTCAAGGACTAGAAAAGAAGATTTTGAAAAAGAATATGGTCTCGAGTACAAAGACAAGGACTATGTAATTAAAAATTCTGACTTTTTAAGTCTTCACACAGCCTTTGTACCTGAACTTAAACACATGATTTCACAAAAAGAACTTGAAATGATGAAGGAAAGTGCAATTTTAATCAACGCGTCTCGCGGACCAGTAGTAGATGAAGAAGCACTTGCAGAGGCTTTAATTAGAAAAGAAATTGCAGGAGCGGCACTAGATGTTTATGAATTTGAACCAAAGGTCAATGAAAAACTTCTAATGCTAGACAATGTAATTTTGGCACCACACCTTGGAAATGCAACTTATGAAGCTCGTATGGAAATGGGTGAAAATGCAAGAGACAACTTAATTCAATTTAAAGAAGGAAAAACACCACAAAACAAAGTAAACTAATTACGAGGATGAAAGAGATGTTAAAATATTACAATCCACAAAATATGGACATTTGGTCAGGTAGAGTCGATGACGAAGAAGATTATGAATCTTTTAGATGGCATCAATGGGTAAAGCCAATCGACTTAAACGCAGAAAATAATGAACCTTTCGATGGCGAGATTGCCTTTGGAATTTTGGGCTTTGAATCTGACCAAGGTATAGAACTAAATAAGGGACGTTTTGGAGCAGCCAACGGCCCAAGTGCAATAAGAAAAGAGCTAACTAAGCTTCCTTGCCAATTTTCTGAAGAAGTTAAAATCTTCGACTGCGGCAATGTTACAAGTAGATTTACAAACCTTGAGTCTGCACAAGAAGAACTCTCACTTGCAGTAGAAAAAATGCTTGATCTAAACTTATTCCCAATCGTCTTGGGTGGAGGACACGAGACAGCCTTTGGACACTACAAGGGACTTAGCCTATTTACAGAAAAGCACAACCTAAAGAGCCCAGGAATTTTAAACTTCGACGCACACTTTGACCTAAGACCGTATAAAGAAGGTACAGGAACAAGTGGCACAATGTTTAGACAAATTGCAGACTACAACAAAGAAAAGGGCGAAGACTACAATTACTTTGTGCTTGGAATTCAAAAACACTCAAACACTCAGGCGCTCTTTAGAACAGCTGACGAACTTGGAGTTAACTACGTTCTTGCAAAAGATGTAATAAACGGAGACTATTTAGAAATAACTCACGAGCTCGATAAATTCTTGGCAAAACAAGAAAGCATCTATGTTACAATTTGCATGGACTGCTTCTCATCATCATTTGCACCAGGAGTATCTGCACCACAGCCACTTGGCCTTGACCCAGAAAAAGTAATTTTGTTCTTAAAGCATGTATTTGAAACTGGAAAGCCAATGGCCTTTGACATCGCAGAAGTATCTCCACGTTTTGATCATGACTCAGTAACAGCAAACTTGGCGTCAATACTAATCTTTACAGTGGTAAGAGCCATAGCAGATAACACTAAACTCTTTAACCACAAAAATAGATATAAAATAACAGAAGAATAAATTTCTCTTTAAAGATTTTATAAAACAATGGCGTGAGAAGGAAAATATTCCTTGCTCACGCTTTTTATTGCAATAAACTAACACACTTTCATAATTTTATACTATAATTGTGTTGGAGGTTTATATGTTAGAGAATATAACTTTAATTTTATTCATATCAATATTATTAATAAATGTATTTATAGGCGCGCCAATTTATATCGCACTGATAATAAACTTAATCCTTTTGTGCCTATATGCAAGAAGGAAAAATTACACAAAAAAAGAAATCCTTGACATGATAATCGTTGGCATAAAGGACATAAAGATGATTTTAATCGTCTTTACACTAATCGGAATGATTACAGGAATCTGGCGACTATCGGGGACTCTCTCCTACATAATATATTACGGCGTTAGCTTTATAAAAAAAGAATTTTTCTACGTCGGAATATTTCTATTTAACACTGCCGTGTCATTCTTAACGGGAACGAGCTTTGGAACAGCATCGACTGCAGGGATAATCTCAATGTCCATTGCAAAGGCCATGGGATTTAATCCAATAATATCAGGCGGCGCAATAGTATCGGGATGCTTTTTTGGCGACAGATCATCGCCCCTTTCAACATCTGCACTGCTTGTCGCAACACTTACAAAGACAGATTTAATAGAAAATCTAAAAAACATGTTTAAAACAGCCCTCGTTCCATTTATCTTGACAATAATAACCTATCAGCTCTTTAACCTAAATGTGGACATAAACATAAACACAGATAGCATTAACTCCATTGCAGAAATATATAACTTCACGTGGATACTGCTACTTCCAACAATTATGATAATAGTTTTCTCAATAATGAAAATTCCATTAATCATAACGCTGATATCATCAATTGCCATGTCGATAATACTTGCAGTAACAGTGCAAGGGTCTGGTGCAGGAGAAATCATAAACTCATTAATATTTGGATTTAAAACAAATTCACTTGCAGGAGAACTCCTAAACGGAGGAGGACTTCTCTCCATGATAAAACTGCACATAATCGTAGGAATATCATCTGGTTACTTTGGATTTTTTAAAGAGACGGCGATACTTGACCCAATAAGACTATATGTAAATAAACTCTTTCAAAAATTTTCACCAATGCTTATCATGGTGCTCTTAAGCACAGTGATATCAACATTTAGCTCAAACCAAACACTTAGCGTGATGCTGACATACGAAATGGCAAGAAAAAACATAGAAGACGAGTATGAACTTGCGCTGTATTTAGAAAACTCAGCCATCCTAACACCTGCATATATACCTTGGAATATAGCAGGAAGAACGCCAATAGAGATGATTGGTGCACCGATAGCAAGCCTTGCCGCATGCTTTTATCTGCACTACGTAATACTCGTAAACACAATAACAAATAGCATAAAATATAGAAAAAATAAGGCCTAGAAATAGGTCTTTTTTTGTGGAGGAGTGTGGGGACTGGGAGTTAATGATGTGAATGTATCTATGATTTATCTGCGTTATATGGGAAACGCCCCATCCAACGTCATCCTTGCACATCACTTAACACCACAACCCCTTAACTCGTCATCCTTACACATCACTTAACACCACAATCCCTTAACTCGTCATCCTGAGCGAACGAAGTGAGTCGAAGGATCTGTAGAGTTATGGTTGCGATGTGTGTTCGTCTTAATGAGATAGCGCCTTGGAGCATATTCTCCATTAGGTTTTCTAGTTAAGACGCATAGGCTGCCTCTCCACAAGGTGCAGATCTTTCGACTCGAGCAAAGCTCTCGCTCAAGATGACGGAATATGGGGGCGTCATCCTGAGCAAGGAAAATTTATTTTCCGCGCCGAAGGATCTGTAGAGTTATGGGAGCGATGTGTTGTCGTTTTAATGATAAAGTGTTTAGGAGCAATTCTCTCCTTTACATTATCTCATCAAGACGATTAGGCTGTTTCCTCACAAGGTTCAGATCCCTCGACTACGCTCGGGATGACGAGCAAAAGGCAACAGTGAGTGTAAACAATCTCGTTACGACATCAGGAAAACGCCCCATCCAACGTCATCCTGAGCAAGGAAAATTTATTTTCCGCGCCGAAGGATCTGTAGAGTCGTGGTTGCGATGTGTTGTCGTCTTAATGAAAAAGTGTTTTGGAGTCTCTCCTTTACTTTGTTTCTTTAAGACGAAAAGATCTCGCTAGATAGCTTTGCAGATTCTTCGACTCGAGCAAAGCTCTCGCTCAAGATGACGGGCAGAAGACAACAGTGAGTGTAGACAATTTCGTTACGACATCAGGAAAACGCCCCATCCAACATCATCCTGAGCGAACGAAGTGAGTCGAAGGATCTGTAGAGTCGTGGTTGCGATGTGTTGTCGTCTTAATGAGATGGCGCCTTGGAGCATATTCTCCATTAGGTTTTCTAGTTAAGACGCTTAGGCTGTCTCTCCACAAGGTGCAGATTCTTCGACTCGCGTTTCACACTCGCTCAGAATGACGGGGTGTTGAGTTGTGGCTCGAACAAGTCGTCACTTTGCCCAAGGTTTTCTAAATTCTTTATTAATAGAAAAAAAGATATGATAAAGAGACCATTAGCTTGGCCTAGCGGCCTGGAGCGTGTCTTTCATCATATCCTTTTTCGTTTATTCTATTTTTATTAATTTATAAAATCAATTTCCATTTCCTGCGTTGTTTAAGTCCTTTGCAGAACATGGCGTGTTGCATCCATTGCAACCACAACTACATCCTTTTGTTTTTCTCGTCTTTTTAAATGCCAAAGCAAGTACTGCTGCAATTATTAATGCTAGAATTACATCAATTATTTTCATAACTCAATCTTTCGCCTTCCCTTCTCTTTGACTCATAAATCTTACTTCTGTCTTTCCTAAACAAAAGATACATATATACTAAAAGTACAACTACTGCTATTGCTGTTGTTATTGTAAATGGTGCTCCATTTATTATTAGCCCAAATTGATAGATCATAAATGTAAGTGTGTAAGAGAATGCGAATAAATAACCTATCGCAAAGCCAAACCATTTTCTTGAGCCCATCTCTTCTCTTATTGCACCCATTGCTGCAAAACAAGGAAGTGTTAGTTGGTTAAATACTACGAACGAAAACGCAGATAGTTTTGTAAAGTTTGATGCTACAAAACTTGCAAGTGTCGCGTTTGCTGCGTCCACTTCGCCAAGTCCTGCCACTACTCCATAAGTTCCAACTACAACTTCTTTTGCAAGAAGTCCTAAAACTGTTGCAACTGATGCAATCCAGTTTCCAAATCCAAGTGGTTTAAATATTGGAGCAATGAAGTTTCCAATAGATGCAAGTATTGATCTGTCCGGATGAGAGTTAAAGTCCATGAAGTGTCCATCAACGGATATATTCGTCAAGAACCATACTGTCACTGTGGCAAGTAAAATCAAAGTACCTGCTTTTACGACAAAGCCCTTACATCTAAACCAAGTTGCCTTTAGGACATTTCTTGCTGATGGCAAGTGGTATTCTGGAAGCTCCATTACAAAAGGTGCTGGATCTCCGCTAAATCTTTTTGTCTTCTTTAACATAATTCCAGACATTACAACTGCCACAATTCCTATAAAATACCAAAGTGGCGCATACCACCAGCTGCCTCCAAGAAAGGCTGCAAACATAGCTAATATATCAAGCTTCGCACCGCATGGCATAAAGGATGCGTTCATTATCGTCATCCTTCTATCTTTGTCAGACTCAATAGTCCTTGTCGCCATAATTGCAGGAACAGAACAGCCTGTACCCATAAGAATTGGTATAAATGACTTGCCTGATAATCCAAACTTTCTAAAGATTCTATCCAATATAAAGGCAATCCTTGACATGTAACCAATGTCTTCCAAAATTGCAATGAATAAAAATAGTGTCGCAATAACTGGCAAGAACCCAAGCACTGCACCGACTCCACCGATGATTCCGTGAACGATTAGTGAAGTTATTGCAGGAGATGCTCCAAGCTTAGTCAAAAATTCTTCAGCGCCTCCGCCCACGATTTGTCCAAATAACACATCATTAGTCCAGTCAGTCACAGGTCCACCTACATAATTAATTGCCAAAATGTAGACCATGGTGATTACAACTGCAAAAATTGGAAGTGCCAAAAATCTATTTGTAAGTACTCTGTCGATTTTATCAGAAGTAGTCATGCCATCTCTTCCCTTTGTAACAGCAAGTTTAGTTACATCTGTTACAAAGTTATATCTTTGGTCTGTGATGATGCCCTCAGTGTCATCATCATACTCATCTTCCAAAGCGTCGACCATATCGCGAAGTCTATTCTTCTCATCTGTAGATAGCCTATATTCCTTCATAATCTTCTCGTCCTGCTCGATAAACTTAACAGCAAGCCATCTCTTCGCAGGATTATCCTTAATGCTACCGAAATTCTCTGCTTCCAAAACATAGGACTCAAGAGGCTCATCAAACTTTGTCTTTGGCTTTTCCTTTTCATTTATTGCTTTAATTGCAGCATCAATAAGCTCGTCGACATTTTCATTTCTAAGAGCAGAAATTTCCACAACTTCGCAGTTTAACTTATCTGCCAAAATTTTAGTATCAATATTGTCATTGTTCTTTCTCACAACATCCATCATGTTAAGACCGAGCACCAAAGGAATATCAAGCTCAGCAAGTTGAGTTGCAAGATACAAATTTCTCTCAATATTATTCGCATCGATTACATCGATTATCGCATCGGGCCTCTCGTTTACCAAATAATCACGAGACACGACCTCCTCCAAAGTGTATGGAGAGAGCGAATAAATTCCCGGCAAGTCTGTAAAAGAAACATTCTTGTCCTTCTTATAAAGACCAGTCTTCTTCTCAACAGTAACTCCCGGCCAGTTTCCCACGTACTGATTTGACCCCGTTAAATTATTAAAAAGGGTCGATTTACCACTGTTTGGATTTCCCGCAAGGGCGATATTAATTCTCATGCTTCACCTACTGTCATCTCTTCTATCTCAATTAATTCCGCGTCTTCTCTTCTAATAGTAAGCTCATAGCTTCTAATGTTAATCTGAACAGGATCGCCAAGAGGGGCTACTTTTCTTATGTAGATCGTGGTATTTTTAGTAATCCCCATATCCATAATTCTTCTCTTCAAAGGTCCCTTGCCATTAACTTTCTTGACAACATAAAACTTCCCGACCTTAGCGTCCCTTAGAGTCATCTCCTTCATGACACATCTCCTCTAATATGTAAACTTTGCATTAAACAAAATAAATAAATTAAATTAATAATGAAGCTAAAAAAATTAAAACTTAAAAAAATTTTTTGAAATAATTTTGAAATGTCTTCGCACAACAAATATTTTTTAAAACTCGCCGCAAAACATTTCGAATTTGACACTCATTATCAATCAATAACATTATAACATGGATTCAAATAAAATAAAGGAAATTGATAAAATTTTTCAATTAAATTTTTGGGGTTGGGGAGAAAGATTTAAAAGACTTGTGATGGTTATAGAAATATAATAGTTGGAAGTGGTGGAAGAATGTAGAATTTTTTCCGTTCAAGATAACGGGTGGGAGTTTTCTTGTCACGACAATTAGTTCTCGCCCTATTACTTTGCAGATTCTTATATTTGTGCTTCGCGCTCACTCAAGATGATGGGTGGAAGGCAACAATAGTGTAGACAATTTCGTCACTATATCAGGAAAATACCGCTTTCGACGTCAACCTGAGCGAACGAAGTGAGTCGAAGGATCTGTAGTGTCGTGGTTGCGATGTATCGTCGTCTTAATGAGAAAGTGTTTTGGAGTCTCTCCTTTACGTTGTTTCTTTAAGATGAAAAGTTCTCGCTATACTACTTTGCAGATCCCTCGACTACGCTCGGGATGACGGAGTGTGAGGGTTGTGGCTCGAACAAGTTGTCACTGTGCCTATGATTTATCTGCGATATATGAGAAACCACCTCATCCAACGTCATCCTGAGCAAGGAAAATTTATTTTCCGCGTCGAATGGATCTGTAGAGACTTGGGAGCGATGTGTTGTCGTTTTGATATGAAAGTGTTTTTGGAGTTATATTGGGCAGCCGAGTTTCGCAAAAGCCGTTAAAAATTTCATTTGTTTGAGCAAACCACAGTAACTACTTTGAGTTAAAGAAAAGTGTTACAAAGAATAGACTTAACAAAAATAACAGTCTGCGAGTTATGAAATTTAGGCTTTTTGCGGAGTACTAAATAGCTAGATAAGTTCAACACGTTCTCCGAAGTGGGCGTTGGGGGTTAGGTTGGTGCGCGAGGAGAGGGAAGGGGACAATCGCAGCGGAGGAGCGGAAGCCCCCTTCCCTTCCTCGCAAGAGGAAATGTAAAACGTAGTTTTGAAATAATTTTATGTTAAATTAAAGTGTTTAGATTTTTTCGTTAAAACGCTTAGGCTGTTTCTCCTAAAGGTGCAGATCCCTCGACTACGCTCGGGATGACGGGGTGTGGTGACGTCATCCTGAGCGAAACGGAAGGCGTAGCCTGAAGTGGAGTCGAAGGACCTGTAGAGACTTGGGAACGATGTGTGGTCGTTTTGATCAAGTTGTGCATAGGAGTAATTCTCCTATACGTTATTTCTTTAAGACGAAAAGTTCTCGCTAGATGACTTTGCAGATTTCTCGACTCGCGTTTCACGCTCGCTCGAAATGACGAAGTGTGAGGGCGTCATCCTGAGCAAGGAAAATTTATTTTCCGAGTCGAAGGATCTGTAGGGTCGTGGGTGCGATGTGTTGTCGTTTTGATGAGAAGGCATCTTGGAGCATCTTCTCCATTAGGTTTTCTAATTAAGACGCATAGGCTGTTTCCCCTAAAGGTGCAGATTCTTCGACTCGCGCTTCACGCCCGCTCGGGATGATGTATGGGGACGTTATGTTTGGATATTTGGGATATGAATTAATGGGATGACGCAGTGTGAGGGTTGTGACTCGAACAAGTTGTCACTGTGTCTAAGTTTTTCTTTTTTAATTCTTTCTAAATTCTTTGTTAATAGAAAAAAGGATATGTCAGGGGAACGTCACTTGGCCTAGCGGCCTCGAGCGGTTCCTCTGACATACCTTTTTTCGTTTGTTCTATTTTTGTTTTGCTTTTCTCCGTAGTACTTTTGCTCTAAGACTATTAGGTCTCGCTAGACCACTTTGCAGATCCATCGTCTGACACTTGGGATGACACACGGAATCTATTTTTTAAGATTTCTAAGTTTATAAAATCCTATAATTTTCTAACAACCCCCTAAATTATTTTCACACATTGCCAAGTATTACATGTTCTAGTTTTTCTTCTGCTATTTTTTTCATCTCTTCCAATGTTTCAAGGCTCGTCATTTCTTCTTCGTATTTATACATTGGGAAGTAGCGCGTTAGGTGAAGTGGTATGGACGGGTCAATTTCACTTATGAAGTCCACTTCTTTTTTAAATTCTTCTAAGTTATCAGATATTTTTGGCACAACGAGCGTCGTTATTTCTACGTGTGAATTTTGTGCTGATTTTTTTATTGTGTTTAGTGTGGCGTCTAAATCTCCGCCAAGTTTTTTGTATTTTTCTCTCGAAAATGTCTTTAGGTCGATGTTTAAAGCTTTTACAAGTGGAAGAATTTTTTCTAAGTACTCATCTGTTACCTGTCCATTTGTAACAAGAACTGTCTCTAAGTCGTCTCTAAGTGCAAGCTCAAAGGTATCTCTTACGTATTCAAAGTTAATCATGGGCTCGTTATAAGTAAAGGCGATGCCAATGTTTCCTCGGCCGACAAGTCCAACTGCAAGGTCTCGCAAGTATTCTGGGGATACGTCGTGGGACCTGAGATCTCCATCGCCTGCTCTTGCCAGCTCGTGATTTTGGCAAAACGGACAGTTCATGTTGCAACCAAATGTCCCAACAGACAAAATTTGTGTCCCCGGATGAAAGTATTTTAGAGGCTTTTTTTCTATTGGGTCAAGGCCAATGGAAATTATTTTGCCGTAGGAGAGTGATTTTATTTTTCCATCTTCATTTTTTCTCGCCTTGCAATATCCAACTTGTCCCATATCAAGTTCGCAGTTTCTCGGGCATAAGTCGCATTTTATTTTATTTGTATTCATGGCGCACTACCTTAAACCTTTCCATTTTAAAGTCTTCCCTCGGTCCAATTCCTGCTTTTCGCCTTGCGATGTCTACCTGCTCTTCTGCCGTGTCAACTCCTTCTAAGTTTGGAAGAAGTAGCCCGCGCCTAAAGTCTTTTGAGACTATTACTCCATAAATTTTGGGGTCTAGCTCATCAAGTGATGCTATAGGCTCGGCCTTTTCCAAAATATCTACAGAAATTTCTAATTTCCCAAGTTCTTCTGCGGAGATTGGTGGAAATCGCGGGTCTTCTGTTGCAGCTGAAATTGCATTTCCTATAATTTCTTCTGCAATATTTTCACGCACGGGACCAATCGTTCCGATGCAGCCTCTCAAATCCCCATCTTCTTCGATGCTTACAAAAGAGCCTGCCCTCTCTTTTAACATTGCGAGTGGCAAGTCCTCTGTCGGCTCAATTATTTTGCCATCTCTTACATAGGACTCGATGCTTCTTCTTGCAAGTTCGATGTATGGATCGAGTTCTTTATTATTTAAAAAGTGTCTGTCTTTATTTTCACCTTCTGACCGAAAGGCAATCACTGCGTATCCAACTCCAAAAGGTCCTTCGTAGGAATATTTTTTTGCACTAACGTCAAGTCCATCGAATGTGCCCGCCATTATTTGGAATGAGTGAAGCCCACACTGCTTTGCACATTCGGCTTCGTATTCTGAGAAATTTATTAATTCATCGAAGGACGCTCTTTCTAAAATATCTATAATTTTTTCGTCGAATTCTGGTCCTTCTTTTCTATATCCATAGGGTCCATCTTCTTTAAGCACGTGAGAAAGGTCTCCCGATGCAATGTAGACATAGTTTCGTCCAAGGTTTTTGGCAGCACTTTCTATTGCCATTCCAAGTTTATAATGATCTCTTCCTGAAAGCATAGATAGTCCAAGTCTTACAACTTTAAAATCCGAATAAGCTTCTTTTATGAATCTAAGTGGAACGAGGCTTCCGTGGTCAAGGTTATTTGCGTCATTTTTTGTAAAATTAATTGGAAGGCCTAATCCAACTTTTTTAATCTCAAGTGCAAGGTCCCTGTCAAGTTCTACTTCCTCTTCCACATCTAATACTCCAAAGTTAAATAAATCTCCAACGGCACTCTTCCCATCAGCAAGGTAAAAGGCATCCCTATAATAAGGCGCGTGAGGCGATGAAATTATTATAGTATCTGGCTTAATCTGTGCAATTTCCTCTGCAACTTTTTTGTAGGCTTCTATAGTTTTAGAAATTTTCTCTTCTTCTCCGCGTCCCACTTCTGGTAGAATGATCGGAGGATGAGGGACTACATAGGCTCTTTTCATAATATCACTCCCTGCAACTCATCTTAAGAGCTTTACACTTTAAATATTAATTTCCCACTATCTCTTTCATAATCTCTTCGGCCTTTTCTTTGTTCATATGATGATAAAACTTTCCGTTAATCATAATGTTTGGCCCCATCTTGCACTTTTTAAAACAGTTTTGACTTCTAAGGCTTACTCTGCCGTCTTTTGTCGTCTCGTTAAAGTCAATTCCCAAGCTATTTTTTATGGTCTTTATCACTTCCATGGAGCCGTTCTTTGCGCATCTCGGTCCACTGCAACACACTATTTCGTACTCGACCTTTGACTCTTTAATTGACGGCATGAACTTTATCATGGTCTTTATAATTTTTTCGTCAAGTTTAAAGGCATCGGCAATCTGTTTTATGTGCGCAATGGATACATATCCAAAGTCGTCTTGACTCTTGCGAAGTGCTGCCTTTGCTCCCTCCTGACTTCCTTCCCCAAAACCTCTTACCATCTCCTCTAGTTCTTCTGTAAAAATTAATTCTTTGTTTCTTTCTTCGCTCATAACATCACCCTTTTAATACTTTAATTCTATTATACACAATCCCAAACGCCCTGTGGCAAATTATAAACTTTTATTTGCTAATATATTAAATATAGTTTTTTGTAATAAATTATATTATAATTTTATCAAGGTGGTACTATGGAAGATAAGCGAAAACTAAAATTTATATTTTATACATTTGCCCTCTTAATAATCGTTGGAATCGTCGGATACATGATTCTTCTAAAAATTAATTTTGTAGACGCCCTTTACATGACGGTAATCACAATCTCAACAGTTGGCTTTGGTGAAGTTGCACAGATGGATACCGAGGCAAAGGTGTTTTCAATTTTTATGATATTTTGGGGCGTTGGCATAGTCGGTTATGCCTTCTCCAATTTGATAGTTTTATTTGTCGACGGAAAGATTAAGGATTTGTGGAAGGGGAAAAAAATGGAGAAAAAAATTGCAAACCTAAAGGACCACTACATAATATGTGGGTCGGGCGAACTTGCAGAAGTTATTATAAAAAAATTTGTACATGAAGACCTTGACTTTGTCGTTATTACAGATAATCGCGAGGACCTCGACGAGTACAGCCACGAAGATATCAATGTCGTTGAGGGCTCATCAACTGAAGAAAATATCCTTCTTCACGCAGGTGTTGACAAGGCCAAAGGACTAATTAGCACAATGGATGCAGAGGTCGATAACATCGTTACCGTTCTAACTGCGAGAAACTTAAATAAAGATTTATATATTATTGCAAATTCTATAACAAAATCGGGCAGCGAAAAACTAAAAAAAGTTGGAGCAGATAAGACGCTATCAGCTGTCGAGATAAGCGGAAAGAGAATGGCAGCTCTAATGATTAAGCCAAATATCATCTCCTTCTTGGACGTCTTTACAAGAGTTGGAGACATTGAGCTTGACCTTGAAGAAGTAACTGTTATGAAGGACTCATACCTGGAGAATAAGAGCATATTGGAGGCAGAAATTCCAAGAAAGACGGGGCTCATGGTTCTTGCGATTAAAAAATTAGAAAGCGACGAGCTTCTATTTAATCCTCCAGTAAATTATGTATTTAAGCTGGGCGATGTGCTAATAGTTCTAGGTCGCGAAGAACAAATTGATAAACTGCGCCACTTGGGCGACGAAGTTAAATAAAAAAAGCTCCACGGTAATCGTTGGAGCTTAATCTAAATCTCTATTTATTTTTTTGCAGTAATTTAATAAGTATATGGGCGCAATTAAAATTGAAGGACTATTGTGAATTCCAAAATTAGAAATCGCATCGACCAAGTCCTTGTCCTCTTTTTTCATCTGTGCAGTTAAAGCTGGCATCGTCGTAAAAAATCCAAGCGACGCATATCCTCCCAAAAGAATTCTCAAAATAATATTTACATTGTATCTATACATGAGGTAGAAAACTCCCCAGGAGAAGAAGGCTGCGAATAGAAAAGATAAAATTCTAATAACGAGGGCCGCCTTGCCAGACTCTATATCAACATCTTGCATAAAAATAAATTTTACATAGTCTCTTAAAATCTTCATATATAAAGATTACATTTAAAAACCAAGTATGTCAAATTTCACCTTTTTAAATTCCTCTTCAGTAATAACTCCAGCGTCGAGAAGTTTTTTCATCTCAATTAATTTTTCTGTTGAACTTTTGTCGTAATCTTCATCTTGTTTACTCGTTGCCTCGTTCGTATTGATGGCTGCGTTCATTCCCATGCTCATAAATGCCATGTCAGCGCCACTTCCATTTTCACCAGCAGACTCCATTCCCCTTGCAGCTGCCTGTTTAAAGAACGAATTTCCGCGCCCGCCTGATAATGCATCTGCCTTTTTAACATCGGAGAGCAATTTCTTTGTGTCCTCGTCATACTCTATTGCAATAATTGAAGTCTTTACAATTTCAAGGCCCCTTTCTGACCTCCACTGATAGGCATCTTCCACTGCAAGAGATAGCGCCTTTGCAAAACCAATTTGGTCTCCTTGAATCTTGCTCATGCGGTTTTTTCTTTCTGGGTCATTCGTATAATTTGAAAAAGCAGAAGATAAACATCCGACAACTTCACTAAAAAGTTCTTCCCCCGCGTCGTTATCCATATCGGCAAAGTCAAAAACTTTAGCGCCGCGAGTTAAATATTTTGATGGAACAAAATTTTTAATAAATAAAATCGGATCCACAATCCTAAGCGTGTATGTTCCGCGAACAACTGCGCCGACCTGCGTTCTTAAAAATGCATCGTCCCAGTAAATTACAGATTGAGTGCCGAAGCGGTTGTTTGGAATCTCCTTTAAGTTCACATAAAATAAAAGTTCACTGGAGGCAGGTGATCCTCCAAATTTAAACTTCTCCCATGTTGATTTTATTAAAGAATCAAAAGCGCTGTCGCCTGCAAATATAGATTTGGCATTTGGGTCATCACTTCTATACTCGTATCCGCCGGCCTCTGTGATGATATTTGTGATTGCACCTTCCTTAGTTGTGATAAGTGCAGTGCCTTCTGGCACAATGACCTTTGTTCCATTTGTAATCACATTTTCATTTCCCTTGTAATTTGCGCTTCTACCTCCTCTTGCGCGGTGTTCACCTCGAAATACTCCCGCAGTATCAGAAACGCCAGTTAGTGGTGCATAAAAATCCTTCCACTGGTCCGCAAAAGTTCCACCAAGTGCACCTGCAAAAGCCTTAATAAATCCCATAAACTACCTCCATCTCTTAACAAAATAAATTTTTAAATCATCACTTAAAAGTAATTGCAAAAATATCGGGGTTTTGTGGAAGAAAAATGACATCCACTCTACCACTTTTTACTTTTTCTGGACTCACAACTCGAATTAGATCCTTAAATCTTTTATTAACGACTACATCGCAATCGCAAAACCTAATATTAAACATAATTTCTGTCTCACCGTCTACAACGGCGCCCGTCTTTTGATAATCGTAAACTTCTCCACAAATGGATTTTCCATATAAAATTAGCTCTTCATCGTGCCCTTTGGCATCGCCACTCATTAAGTCATAACCCAAGTAGACGCGGCTTCGCATAAAAATCTTTTGTATGAACTTTAAAATAAAAATGGACATGAAGCCCGACCAGATGAAGGGATGAAGAGGCCCCAAAAACCTCCAGCCGTAGCCATCGTTATGCATCCTGTAGGACACCAAAAAGAATACAACCATGTACACAAAGTGAAACATGAACCACAGCCACATGACTTTTTTTGGACTTTCATCATAGTCGTAACCAGAAATCATAAGAACGGGTCTAAAACCATCTCTATTTAGCTTAAGATCAATCGCCTTAGATGCTTCATAATTTTTTTCACTTTGCCCCTTCTCTACCAAAATATTTGCCTTAACTAAATTTCCAGATAAGTTTTTAAACTGAACACTTAGCTTTTTTGTAGCTTTACCATATAACTTGCCAACATCTAAAACATCAAGTAACTCTGCCGTGACAAGCTTACCTCTGTTGTTTAAATCAGCATATTCTTTCTCGAGCTTTTTCGGATATCTTATGATGGATAAAATTTTAAAGCCGTTAAAAATCCAAATCCCAAAGCCAACGAATAACATAACTGTCGCAAAAACTGGCGTCATCCTTACAGGTATCATGGGCAGGAAAAATAGTGGGAATACATACATGAAAATTATTAAAAAAATTATCATCTAAGCGTTCCCCCTCTATCAAATTCCAAATAAGTAGCATCGGTCTTTCCCACAACTCGCGTCCTAAAAATAAGCTCGCCATCTAAAACTTCTGTCATGACAAAACTAATCCCGCACTTCGGATCATTGGTAAAGTCGTGAGGCTTATCTATTCCAAAATCTTTTAAAAACTCAGTAGATGTCGCCATGACCTTTTTTATGCTCCCAAAAGGAATATCTTTAATAGAAATAAATTCACAAGATTCATCTTTTTTATCCTTAAATGGAGAGATTGTAAAACCATCGCCGGCGCTATATCTATATTCATTAATAGAGCCTGTCTTTGGATTTTCGAGATAAAAATAGAAATTATCTGAATAAATATAAAAATTTCCACCACAAACTTCTGCGTCCTCTAAGCCTCTATCTTTTAACATTTCGTAGACTAAATTTTTAACTCTCTCGGGATGAAGAAGAAAATCATATGACTCAATCTCATCAACAATAGAAAGAACTTCCTCCTCAGTCAAGTATCTCTCAATATCGTGATCATAAATGTACTCGCTCACGTGGTTTCTAAAAGCATCGGAAAATTGAAAACCCGCTTTGTCCTCAAAATCTTCCAAAATATCTGATGGAAAAATTGGATAATTGGACTCGTCGATAAAAACTCCGCTTAATTTTTCACCAAAAGTCTTTTCATCATCAGCTAAAGTCTTTCTGTGGACGGGCTCCCTAAAAGTATCCTCAATCGCCCTGTCAACAGCATCGCAAGAAGTCGCAAAAATTAAAATTAAAAAAATAGCAAAAAAAGAAAATTTCTTCACTAAACACCTCCCACAACACCAAAACAATTAATATTACAACAAGCATAATATAAAATGGTAAAGCCTGTGTAAAAACTAAATCAAGAGAAAATAAAATGACAATAAAATAATTTATCACATTAAACTTAAAAGATTTTTCTTTACAAAAACCTTACAAACACGCCTCCTTCCACCCCATCAAGCTACAGAAAATTTACACAATTATGATATCTTAAACTCACAAATACCATAACTTGGAGGGAAAAATGCCATTTGGAAAAATTACCAAAGAATTTGATCACCTAGATTATCTACCTGCAATACAAAGAATGTACGATGCAAACGACATCGAAGAAATGAAAGAATTTGCGACATTCTCACAATTAGAACGCTTCAAAAAAGAAATCGAAACGCTAAACGAATTTGGACTTCACAAAAAGCTAGACGTGAAAATTAAAGAATCAGAAGACGGACGAACTGCCGCCCGCAAATATTCAGACGGCAAGGTCGACTTAATATTTTCAGTATCAAGCGCGAAGATATCAGAAACATATAAAACCACAAGTAACAAAAAGCGCTACAGGAGAAAAATAAATAACGCATTTATCGAGAGCACTGTCGTAAAGAGCAACAAAAAATTGACATACGACGAAAAAAATCCCCCTCACTGCATGAACTGTGGCTCACCCATGCAAGAGGAGGCAGAAAATTACTATTGCCCATTTTGCCGCACAAAATACACAGCAGAATCATATAAATATCACTTGGGCAGATTTTTCGTAGAAGGAGCACTGCGCGACTTGCGCTTTATTTGGATAATAATTATTCCAGCAGCAATATTGTCAATGCTTAAGCTTAAAGGATTCATAACAGAATCAGAAGGAGAAACAATTACCATAATTATCTCTTTCATATTGGCAGTTGCCCTTACTGTGCTTTTTTTCTATTCCTTGGCAAAGGGCATAAAAGGCTACATGAATCACAAAAAAGTTCAGAAAAAAATAAGACAAAATGACCCCAACTTCTCATCAGAAATATTCACCCTAAGACTAAACGACCTACTGACAACACATCCAGAAGTACTCATGAGCGAAAAAGAAGAAAAAGACAAGACACTTGGCATAATCTGCCGAAACCTAATGCAGCTGCAGTTTCAAAATTATGCAAAGATAGATAACAAAGAGATTGTAGAGTGCTCCTGTAAAGTAGACGCGCTGTACTTAAGAGGAGACCCCAGCCGTGTGCGTCTTGAGGACAAAACAAAAAAAATAAAAATCCGAGTCAAGAGAGCCTTCGGCACTCTCACACCAGTCCACTACGTCCCTGACCAGTTCACATGCAAAAGCTGTGGCAGCCACCAAGAAGTAGAGCACGACGGAATGCAGGTGTGTAGCTACTGCCGCACAAAAATACCAATGGAAAACATAGATTGGGTGTTGGATGCGTAGAACTTTAGGAGTGTTGTTGTTTTGATAAAACCCCTAACTCGTCATACTTAAATATCTCTTAACACAACACCTTCATTCGTCATCCTGAGCAAGGAAAATTTATTTTCCGCGTCGAAGGATCTGTAGGGTCGGGGGAGCGATGTGTCGTCGTTTTAACGAGAAACCTCCAAAACTCGTCATCCTGAGCGAAACGGAAGGCGTAAGCCTGGAGTGAAGTCGAAGGATCTGTAGAGTTGCGGGCGCGATGTGTCGTCGTTTTGATGGGAAAGTGTTTTGAAGTCTCTCCTCTACGTTGTTTCTATAAGACGATTAGGTCTCGCTAGATAGCTTTGCAGATCCCTCGGCTACGCTCGGGATGACGGGGTAGGGACGTCGTCATATGAATAAGTTGTTACTGTGCCGTTAGTTCGCGAAGTTTATCTTCAATCAAAATGTGATGAAGTGCTATGAGGCAGCCGGGTTTCGCAAAAAGCCGTTAAAAATTTCATTTGTTTGAGCGAACTGCAATAAAATCCTCGAGTTAAAGAAAAAGCTATAGTGAAAAAACTTAACAAAAATTGCAACTCGCGAGTTATGAAATTTAGGCTTTTTGCGGAGTACTAAATAGCTAGATAAGTTCAACACGCTTTCCGAAGTGGGCGTCGGGGGTTAGGTTGGTGCGCGAGGATAGGGAAGGGGACAATCGCAGCGGAGGAGCGGAAGCCCCCTTCCCTTCCTCGCAAAAGCAATACAAAACGCCGTTTTGAAGTTAAGTTATTTACGATTTAACCTTGAGGCTATATTGTCAAAACGCATAGGCTGTTTCCCATAAAGGTGCAGATCCCTCGACTACACTCAGAATGACGGGGTGTGGGGACGTCATCCTGAAGAAGGAAAATTTCTTCCGCACATGATGACAGTCTTAAATTTCAAAATAAAAAACTCCACCCTACTACAATCCTAAGGTGGAGTTCTCTTATGTTTTTTTATTTTAGTGCTTCAAAAAATTGCTCGTTTGAGTGGTTTTTGCTTGTCAACCATTTGCTATATTTTTCTGCTGCTTTATCGTCAAAGTATTTTTCAAAGTTTTTGTATCTGTCTTCGTTTGGTCCAAGCTTTTTGCTTGTTAGGTTAACTGTGTTAGTCTCCCCGTCCCACTTCACATCAAGGTTTAGGTAGTCTGATATAAATCTTAGTGGCACCATTGTTCTTCCGTCTTTTATTTCTGGTGCGACATCTGATCTGTATGTTCCCTCGCTAATTGTTGCTACTGGATAGCCCACAGTCATTGATAGTGCCAATTGGTCATCTGGTGCTGATACGTTTACGTAGCTAAAGTTGTGCTCTTCGTCTTTTCCGTAGTTCACTTCTGCTCCAAGTTCTTCTGCAATAAATCTTACTGGAACCATGGTTCTTCCGTTTTTGATATAGCACTCTACATCTGTCTTTACTTCTTTGCCGTTTACGACAATTTTTACTCCGCCCTGTGCGAAGACATTTACAAATAGCATAAGTGCGATACAGAGTAGTGATACTGTCAGTTTCTTCTTCATAATTTCTCCTTTCAATATGCGCCCAAATCTTCTTTTGCCTTTTTTAACAAAAGCTCCCTTTGCTCCAAGATTTTCTTCTTTTCTTCAAGTTTATCGAAAAGCTCCTTGTTTTCTTCGTTAAGGTTTCCGTCAACTGTCAAGTTTTTTATAATCTCATCTTGGATTTCAATTATTGATTTTTGAAGATTTCTTGTTGTCACGAGATTCTTAGAAAGCGTCTCGTGTCTTTCTTCCATTATATCAGATATTTCTTCGATTTTTTTGTTTGCCATCTCACGAATGTACTCTGATTCTTCTTTTATCTTCTCGATTCTTTCTTTTACTCTTTCTGTCCTAAATACAAGCTCTGGGTATGCGTCGATGATTCTCTTGTGGAAGACTGACTTGTTCTCTAGCAAGAATCTTACTTCTTTTGCAATTTCCTCGCTCTTATCCTGCTTGGAGCTTTCTACTCCTTCTTTTAGCAGTGCGATGATGAAGTGAGACACTATGTAGTCTGATGCCATGACGATTATTATCGTTATGCTAATTGCCTTCATTGCGCTTATGGAAATTGTGTCGATGTATGAAAGTATATGTGGATTAAAAATTTTAACGATAAATACTCCGCCTATTCCAAAGAGTATTAGGTTTCCTATCCAGACTCTGCCGTGGATGTTCATGGGCTTATATGAGTAGTCCCACCATCTGGCGTGAAATCTCTTCTCCAATACATATCCCACGATATATTCTATCAATCCGCATGCAAAAAATGATATTAAAAACACTGTGCCATAGGACGAGTCGTAGTCTTTTAAGAGATTTGATAATACTGTAACTGCCACGGCTCCCGTTCCATAAATTGGACAGTATGGCCCAATCAAGAAGCCTCTATTTATAAATCTATTGTATTGAAAATATTTTAAAATAACTTCTGTAATCCACCCCAAGATTGAGTAGATAAAAAATATTAAAACTAATGTGTAAAAGTATACGATGTTCATGATGACCTCTGTTTTTCAAAATGTTATTAATTATAATACACCAACATAATACATCAACTTTGAAAAAAAATCAATTTCGCGAAGTTAATTCTATTTTTAGATTTCTATTTTGTGAGAAAAGATTTTTTCGTGAAATAGGATTTAAAATTTTGGTTTCTATTTTTTTAGGTAGAAGGATCTGTCTCATCAAGCGATGTCTTATCGTCTTGACGCGATGCGTATTAGTTCTCTTATAACTTTCATGTTAATTGTTTTTGAAATAATCTCTTAATTTTAATGCAGTAATCTTAAAAATTTTCACAATCTTGTGATATAATTTTTAAAAATAAGGAGGCATTTTTATGGGATTTATTCCAACTTACGACGAAGCGTTAGAAATTTTAAAGAAATACAACAAGGATCCTTTCCACATCACTCATGGCAAAACTGTGGGCGAGGTTATGGGATATTTTGCTCGTGAATATGACAGAGACAATGTTGAGTTTTGGAGAGTTGTTGGACTGCTTCACGACTTAGATTTTGAAATGTATCCAGATGAGCACTGCGTAAAGCAAGTTGAACTTATGAAAGATGAGGGAATAGACGATAGTATAATAAATTCGACAATATCCCACGGCTATTCGCACACTGGCAGTACAGTAGCGCCAACTCACATCATGGAAAAAATTCTCTATACTGTCGATGAGCTCACTGGAATCATTTGGGCAGCATCGCTCATGAGACCATCTAAGTCTGTCCAAGATATGAATTTAAAGTCCGTCAAGAAGAAATTTAAAGATAAAAAATTCGCAGCTGGTTGCAATAGAGACATCATAAAAGAAGGTGCAAACATCCTTGGTTGGGACATGGATAAGCTCTTTACTGATACGCTCGATGCCATGAAGGAAACGGAAGAGAATTTTTCACAAGAATAGTAGCTATGGAATATATAAAAAATATAAATTCAAAAATTGGAAATCTTCTGCTATCAAGTGATGGAGATGCCCTTACTGGACTTTGGATAGTCGACCAAAAATATTTTGCAAGGACTCTTGGAGATGAGTATAAAGAGAGCGACTTAAAAATTTTTAGAGATACAGAAGAGTGGCTAGGCAGATATTTTAGTGGGAAAAGGCCAAGTCCATCAGAATTAAAACTAAACCCAAGAGGGAGCGAATTTCAAAAAGCTGTTTGGAATATTTTAGTAAATATACCCTATGGCGAAGTAATAACTTATGGCGAAATTGCACAGGAAATGGCAAAATTAAGAGGTAAAAAGAAAATGGCAGCGCAGGCCGTTGGAGGAGCTGTTGGCCACAACCCTATATCAATAATAATTCCCTGTCACAGAGTCGTTGGCAAAGGCAAAAGACTTACAGGCTACGCAAGTGGTATAGATAATAAGATTACTCTACTAGAACTTGAAGGTGTCGACCTACTTGGATATACTTTGTGAGATGAATTATCTTATCCCGACCCTTTAAATTTTCCGACTGATTCTAATTAAGCATAAATACGTAAAATATAATTTTCTAAATGACGAATTGTCAAATCAAAAAAGGCTTCCGCGTGGAAGTCTTTTATATTCCCTTTTCTATTTTTAATCTCTCTAAACCAAACAGTATCCCAATTCCAACTATAAATCCAAAGAAGCTAAAGTTTGAAAGACTAAGCGGAAGAGCGCCCTCGTTAAGTGCCGTCGGCCCCATTATTATTGCATAGATTGAGCCAATCACAAGCCCAATTATTAGATAAATCATCTTCTCTCTATATTTTTTAATGGCATTTCTAAGAACTCTTACTGAAATTATTATTCCGAAAATTATCCCAAGCATTAGAATTAAAAGCGCATCTAAATTTTGAAAATTAAAACTAAGGACTTCGCCTGCCGCCTTTATTATAGGAAGATATAATCCCGTTATTAATAAAATTGATGAGCCAGATATTCCCGGAAGAAGTGTTGCAGAGATGGCGAAGGCTCCTGCCAAAAAGATATATATCGCCTCAGGAATATTTATCTCAATTAAATTGAAAGAATTAATTATTGGCCTTACTTCGCGAAGGAGCACGAGGCCAACAACTAAAAGAAGACCGATAAACGCGTAGTAAAAATATTTTCCATTCGATTTAATAATACTTATCTCGTCTTTTACGATAAATGGAATAGATGCAATTGTAAGGCCCAAAAACACTGAACTCAAGAGATAAATATTAGTGTCGATTATTTTTGAAATTATGGCAACAGAAATTATAAAACCAATGACCCAACCAACACCTAGCTTTAGTAGGTACTTAAGGGCAGGCTTTCTATTTTTTCCACCGTCAAATAAATTGTGCAGGCTCTCAATAAATTCAAAATAAAAACCAAGAATAAAAGCGACGGTGCCGCCACTTACACCTGGCACTGAATCTGCCATTGCCATGGCAAAGCCGTGAAAAATATTTTTAAACATTAGCATCTCTCCAAACAAATACTATTAAGTAGTGTAACATTAAATTATAATTTGCATAAGGGATTGTGGAAAAATTTAGAAAAAATTTAGAAAAAGTTTTGGAAATTTATAATATTCATGTTTTTTCTTAAGACGCTTAGCCTAATTCACATCCACTTCAGAACTTTCAAGTTTGGGATGATGAGGTGTGGGGGTTTTGGGTTAAGGCTCATACTGTGCCGAAGATTTTTTTACTTGTGATTGTATTATGTAAAATGATTTTTATTAACGTAGGCAATTTCAAGACGAGAATTAAAAAATCGACCCCCTCCAACGTCATCCAGAGCGAAACGGAAGGCGTAGCCTGGAGTGGAGTCGAAGGATCTGTAGGGTCGTGGGAGCGATGTGTCGTTGTCTTAAAAAGAAAGTGTTTAGTGGTTATATTGGGCAGCCGAGTTTCGCAAAAAGCCGTTAAAAATTTCATTTGTTTGAGCGTACCACAACAAACACTTCAATTTAAAAGAAATAGTAATGAAGAATAAATTTAACAAAAATAACTGTCTGCGAGTTATGAAATTTAGGCTTTTTACGGAGTACTAAATAGCTAGATAAGTCCAATCCGTTCTCCGAAGTGGGCGTTGGGGGTTAGATTGGAGCGCGAGGAGAGGGAAGGGGACAATCGCAGCGAAGGCGGAAGCCCCCTTCCCTTCCTCGCATTGAGAATACAAAACGCAGTTTTGAAATAATTTTATATAAATTTCAAGTGCTTAGACCGTTTCATCAAGGCGAAGACTGCTTCTCCTCTATCTCCATATCCCTTACCCTTGAAGCGAGTGAAAATAAATAATTTTAAGCTTGTACTTAAAAAAACACCACATCAAACTAGACTAATTTTATTTTTTATTGTATTCTATCTATATTGATAATTTTCAGATGTTTTTGGAGGAAATAATGAATATTTTAGAAGAAAGAATTTTAAAAGATGGATATATTTTAGACGACAATATCGTAAAAGTTGATTCTTTTCTAAACCATCAACTTGACATTAAATTTTTGTCACAACTTACAGACATAATCAAAGAACATTTTAAAGACAAAAAAATTAACAAAATACTTACTATTGAAGCATCAGGAATTGCCCTTGCTTCACTACTTTCTGAAAAATTTGACTATGCTCCCGTAGTGTTTGCAAAAAAACAAAAAAACAAAAACTTAGGAACTGATGTATACGAATCTCATGTAAAGTCATTCACAACAGACAAGGAATACAGAGTTACAGTATCAAAAAAATTCCTATCAGAAGACGACCACATTTTAGTTGTCGATGACTTCTTGGCAGAAGGAAACGCACTAAAGGGACTTATCGACATTTCCAATCAATCAGGAGCAACAATCGAAGGCATTGCAGTTGCAGTAGAAAAGGGCTTCCAAGAAGGTGGAAAGATAATAAGAGATGCAGGTTATGACTTGCTTTCACTTGCAATAATCGACTCAATAAGCGGTGGAGAAATAAAATTTAAATAATAAATAGAAAAAGACCTGGTTTGCAGGTCTTTTTATTTTGGCGAAAATGATAGTGCAAAAATTTTTGTGTATCAGCCCCTCTCGATAGATGTGGCTGATTTTTTCTTGAAAAAATCTAAAATTTGAATATTTACAAAACTTATTTTTATGAATCTTTTTAATGTAATTTTTGCAAAACAAAATTAGAAATTATTTCTCATCTGTTCTTTTATGGTAACAATTAGAGTATTGTCATTTACATAATTCTCATTTTTAAGCTAGTCATTCTCATTATTTTTTCTATCTCTTAGAACCTTTAAAAAACTAGAAAATACAAACACAAAAAAAT
>NZ_JBMNPQ010000016.1:0-25002 GCF_050943655.1 Peptoniphilus sp.
CATTTTTACATCAGACCAATAATTTTCTTTTACAAGATTATCACTTGAAGACTTCTGTGTGCCATCTTTTGCTTCACCTTTAACTTTTGGAGTGATTACAATTCCCTCATCTGCAAATTTTCCAACTTTTCCACCGAAATAATTGTCTCCCCCTTCTAAATAGGCTTCTTTTACATCGATACTGCCAGTGCCCTCTATTGCTCTACCACCAATTCCATTTTTAGAATGAGATGATCCTCCAATTGCTATTAATCTTCCATCTCCATCAATTTTTCCATTAATAAGCTCAAGTGCATTTCCACCAAAATGGTTTGCCGCATTGGATGCCTTCCCGCCACCATATAGTCCTAGAATAGATCCTTCAGACAATGTAACAGTTCCATCTTCGACTCTCATGGCGCTCTGTCCTCTATAAGGAGTGCCATCTAATTTAGTTCCTGTTGCTTCCTCGTCTCCTCTTATAAAGACTTTGCCATCAATTTTTATATTCCCTTTAACTAAAACTACAGCATCATCATTTTTATTAGCTTGCGCATTTAATTTTTCTGCTACAAAATTTGTATTTGAATATATTAAAGAGTCTTTTAAAATTGCACCATCCTCTAATATAAGCTGTCCATTTATTGATGAACCTGTGACTGGCTTATTGTTAAAGGCATCGTGATTCATCTGGAAAGTTCCGCCACTATGAACAACTATATTTCCATACACCACAGAATCGTAGAGATTAAACTTTGCTCCATCTTTTACGATTATATTTACGCCACTTCTTACAATTGTATTAATAAGAGTTAGATCTGTATCAGAATCTATAATAATAGTCTGCCTATTAGTTTCATCCTTTGTCTTTCCAATGTATGCGTAAGTGCCACTTACGTGCGAACCCCACATTAGCTTTAATTCTTTTGGTATTGTCACACTTTCATCTGCTGCTCCAAAATTTTTAATCTCATAAGGTTCAATATCCCATGAATAATTATTGTTGCCCTTTAATTTTTTAAATTCAAAATTTTCGCTTGCTTCCTTAAGTCTGTCCTTAAATTTTACATCACCGTTAAATACTCTAAATTTCAATTCATTTGACTCAACTGTTTTTCCAGCAAAAGGAATGGTGATTTTTATTTTATATTCGCCTTCAGCTTTAGGAGTTCCCGATAATTTTAGCTCAGACGTATAAGTGTCAACTTTTCCCACCATACCAGATCCTTCTGGACTGATAGAAACTTTTATTTCATTTGCAGGCACTGACAAATATTCATCTAATGTTTTCCAATCAGATATTCTATTTACATCTGCCCTATTTGTTACAATTCTCACGTGACTATTTTTGTTCTCATTTACCATCCCTGTTGCACCGCTTATTGCGTCATATTTCTTTTGACCAACGAGGGCCGGTTCAAAATATCCTTCAATTTTTATTGCAAGTTTATCTAATTGTGAATTGCTATCTACCTTTTTAAGCTGTCCATTATCGTACTTAAAAGTTCCTAAAATTTGTGAGTCCGTATCTTTAAATTGAATTACATCTCCATTCTTTAAAGATGATATATAAATTCTATTTTCATAAGCGCTTATGTAAAAACTATCTTTACTAACTGCAACTTTATAATCCTTTTTCTCCAAATCTATACCATTTACAGAAATAGAATCAACTAGATTTACTACTCCTAAATTCCCGCTTTTGATTTCAATATATTTATCAATTAACTCCTCTTTGTAATTAAATTCTAAATTGTCATATAAAGTTATAGCATCACCTTTAGATATTTCTAAATCATTCTTTGGCTTTTCACCTTTATGCTCTTCTTCAATGTAATCAAAATTTCCTCCTCCAGTGTATTTTGCTTTTACAATAATTACTCCTCTAGCATCCTTAAATTCAATTACATCATTTACTTTAAGTTCAGCTAAATTGATTTCATCTCCATTAATATAATAATTCTTATCATAACCCAAAAGCTGTGGAAGATATTCTCTACTTAGTAAATTGCTATTAACACTAATTTCTGCAACTTCATTTGTAATATTTTTATCTTGAGAAAATATTTTTATATCTACTGGGCGAGTTCTGTTATAAAGAATTCTCACATTCTCATACTCTTTGTTGGATTTATTTTTTGTCATAACTTGCGGAGTACTTGAAAGACTATTCAAATTGTTCTCATAAATATTTAATTTATTAAAGTTATCTCCTTCATTTGCAAACACTGAACTTGTCAATATAATGCTTACAAAAAGCGATAGTGGTATGTATTTTTTCTTCATATTATCTCCTCTATTAAACTATTTATTATTAGAAATAATTTTAGCATTATTCTAAGTTCAATTTTTAAAGAAATAATTGTCATATTTTTATTAAACATTTTTAACAAATCTTTAACTATAACAAAAAGCGGTATGAACGAAATTATTTCAATTCATACCGCAACATTTACTCTTATTAATTTTACAAAAAACAAATTATTCTTCGTCTGTATTTGAGTCTTCTTTTTCTTCCTTATCTTCCTTATCTTCTAAATCTTTTTTAACATCTTCATTTTCTTTTTTATTTATGATGTCTTTAGCTTCGTCAGATAAGTCTGTTATTTTTATTGTTTCTTCTGAATCTAATGGGTCTTTGTCTAGAGACTCTCCACTAAAAATCTTTTCGAAGTCTTTTGCATAAATTGTCTCTTTTTCTAGAAGCGCATCTGAAAGCGAAATTACTTTATCTATGTTTTCGCTCAAAAGTTTTTTGCACTTTGCATAAGATTCGTTAATTATTCTAGAAACTTCTGCATCAATTTCTGCTGCAGTTTTTTCGGAATAGTTTTTAGTCTTTCCAAGTTCTCTACCGATGAAGACTTCGTTGTCTGATGAGTCAAAGTTTATTGTTCCAAGCTTTTCACTCATTCCATAAGTCATAACCATTGCTCTTGCAATTTGAGTTGCCCTTTCTATATCATTTGATGCTCCAGTTGATATGTCATCTAATAGAAGTGACTCTGCAACTCTTCCACCAAGTAGTGAAACAATTGATGATTCCATCTTCTTTTTAGTCATAAATGAAATTTCATCTTCAGGAAGATATGCTGTAAAACCTCCAGCCATTCCCCTTGGAATAATTGTAATCATGTGAACAGGATCTTCTTCTGGAAGAAGTCTCGATACTATAGCGTGACCTGACTCGTGAACTGCTGTAAGTTTTCTTTCTTTTTCAGATACAACTTTTGATTTTTTTGCAGGTCCAGCCTGAACTTTTATGGAAGCTTCGTTAATGATCTCCATAGTTATTGCATCTTTAAACTCACGCGCAGCAAGTAGAGCTGCCTCGTTCATCAAGTTTTCCAAATCTGCCGGTGTAAATCCTGGAGTTCTCTTTGCAATTACTCCCAAATCTACATCAGGTGCAAGTTTTTTCTTTCTTGAGTGAATTTTTAAGATTTCTTTTCTTGCTCTCACATCAGGACGTCCAACATATACTGTTCTGTCAAATCTTCCAGGTCTTAATATAGCGGGGTCAAGTATGTCTGCCCTATTTGTTGCAGCCATTACTATTACGCCTTCGTTTGTTCCAAATCCGTCCATCTCAACAAGAAGTTGGTTTAGAGTTTGTTCTCTCTCGTCGTGTCCACCACCAAGGCCGGCACCACGTCTTCTACCAACAGCGTCAATCTCGTCTATAAAGATTATACAAGGTGCATTTTTCTTTGCAGTTTCAAATAGGTCTCTTACCCTTGATGCTCCAACTCCGACAAACATTTCAACAAAGTCGGAACCACTCATTGTAAAGAATGGCACACCAGCTTCTCCAGCAACAGCCTTTGAAAGGTATGTCTTACCAGTTCCAGGAGGGCCCACTAAAAGAACTCCCTTTGGAATTCTTGCACCCATGTCTATAAATTTCTTTGGATTCTTTAAGAAGTCAACTATCTCTTCCAGTTCTTCTTTTTCTTCCTCAAGTCCTGCAACGTCTTTGAAGTTGACAAGATTTTTGGCATCTTCTTTGTTAATCATTTTTGCCTTGCTCTTGCCGAAGTTATTCATCTTTCCTCCAGCTCCACCTTGAGCTTGCATGATTCTATACCAGAAGAACACGACAATTCCAATCATAACTATTGATGGAAGCCACTCAAGTAGAAGTGGAGTCTCCTTTGTGGCAGTTGTTGTGATGTTTATTTCTCCCTTGTCACTTTTATCTTTTAGATAATCGTTATAAAAAGTATCAGCCGCCTCTTGAGGAATAACTGTATTAAAAGTTGATCCATCTTTAAGCTTAACCTCAGCTATTGAATCCCTTCCGTTTTGGAAGTGAATCTTCACTATGTTATCTTTATCAATTTCTTGGACAAGTTCTGTAAAAGATTTTTCTTCTACTGCATTTGTCGGCGGGCTAAAATATCTAATTGTAGAAACGAGAAGCAGAATTAGTAATATATAAAAGCCAACTCCTCCAGCTTTTCTCTTCAAAATTATCTCTCCTAACTATTTTTATTTATAAACTGACTCATCTAGAATAGCCACATATGGAAGAGATCTAAATCTCTCGTCGTAGTCCATTCCGTAGCCAACTACAAAATTATCTTCAATCTCAAAACCATTGTACTTAACATCTAGTTCAATCTCTCTTCTTGATGGTTTTGATAGCATAGTCACAATCTCAATTGATTTTGCGCCCCTATGTAGCAAGACCTTTTCCAAATAAGCCAAAGTATTTCCAGTATCAATTATATCTTCAACAATCAAAATGTCCTTGCCTTCAACAGACTCATCAACATCCTTTAAGATTCTAACTTCACCAGTTGAAGTTGAGCCTTGATAGCTGGAAACATCCATAAAGTCATATTTTAATTCCAAATCTATTTTACGCATAATATCTGCCATAAATGGAACTGCTCCCTTTAGTATACCCAAAAGGAGAAGGTCTTTATCTTTATAATCCTCAGTAATTTGTTTGCCAAGTTCTTCAACTTTAGCTGCAAGCTCTTCTTCAGTATAGAGCACAGTTAAAATATCCTTCATTTCCTAACCTCCAAATGTAATATATTTTTAGTTTCCTGGTCAATCTTTGCCTCATCAGAGATATCCATTCCAACAACCCAAAGAATTTTTTCCTCGTCACATACAATTGGGATGCTGTCTCTCTTTTTTGAATCGACTTTTCTATCTATAAAATAATCTTTTAATTTCTTAGAGCCCTTCATGCCAAGTGGCACAAATCTATCTCCGTTTTTTCTATATCGCACAGATAGACTACTCTTTATTTTACCACAGTCGAGCATTATATTAAACATGCTAGGCTCGCGTTTTTCACCATTAATTGTCACATAAAAATCTCCATAGGGAGTTTTATTTAATCCCTCTTTAAGAGGATAAACTTGATATTTATTTTTATCCAAATCTTTTTCTTCAATTACAATTTTATCAAAAGTTTTTCTGGCAATTATGTTGCCTCCAAGGTCAATCTTCTTTCCGCTCATAGAGTCCATAAGATTATATGTGTTTAAAATATTTTTCCTTGTGATTATTTCTTTATCATTAGAATTATTTTCCAAAAACTTTCGAATAATTTCTTTTCCAATATACTCATGTACTTCTTTAAGCTTTGCAATTGATAACTCATTGCCATAAGTTGCTTCGTCAAAATGCTTTGAAGTTTCAAATTCTATAAATTCCATGGCATCTTCTGCATTATCAGATAGCCTTAGAAGTGATGAAATAATATTTGGATTGTAATTTTTAAGCTCTGGTATTAAAGAGAGCCTGATCTTATTTCTAGTGTATATTTCTTTAAAATTAGTCTCATCGTCGACATAGTCCAAATTATTTTCTTTAAGATATTTTTCGATGTCATCTCGAGATATATCTATCATTGGCCTATAAATGCCGTCTCTCTTCTCTTTAATGCTAACTAGACCATTTATACCAGTGCCGCGAATTATTCGCTGCAAGATGGTTTCTGCTCTGTCATTTGCGTTGTGTGCCGTTATTATTAATCTATCCTTTGAATTTTCTCTAAAAAACTCATATCTCAATAGGCGCCCAGCTTCTTCTGATGACATTTTGTGAGCTTTGGCATATTCATTCATGTTTACTTTTTTCGTGACGCACTTTATGCCATAATCTTTGCACTTATTTTTTACAAAGTCCTCGTCTCTTTTCGCAGTTTCACGCACACCGTGGTTTAGGTGACACACTAATATATCTAGATTCATTATCTCTTTTAAATCCATAAAGTTATAAAAAAGATACATAGAGTCAGCTCCACCTGAAACAGCTAATGTAATCTTTTGTCCGTCATCTATTAAATTTGATTTCTTTATGCTTTCTAAAAATAAATTATCCATTGATATCCCAAAATAAAAACGTCAGAGCTGCCACTTGACAGTCTGACGCTCTAATTAATTTCTTGATTTTTTTCTATTTGTCTTTTGGTTAAGTCTTGCCCTAGCTTCATCTAGCTTTGTATTAGATTCTTTTAGGAATTTGCTCATCATGTCCTCAAATCTTTGATCAAAATTTGCATCATCATTTTGAGGCTCTTCAACTTTTTCTACTGCATCTTTAATTGAAAGAGCTATTTTCCCATTTTCATCAATCTTTAGAACCTTAACGCTTACCTCATCACCTTCTGATAGGTATTCGTTAATATCTTTTACAAATGTGTCGGCAACCTCAGAAATATGTACCAAACCACTTTTGCCTTCTCCCAAATCAACAAAAGCTCCAAATTTAGTGAGTTTTGTTACCTTACCTTCAACAATATCGCCTTGCGACATTTCCATTTAAAATAATCCCCCTAAAAATCTTGTTGTGAGATTTTATCAGAATCTTTCTTATCTTTTTCCATACTTTTGTCAACATAAATTATCTCACGAGGTTTTACCATGCCTAAATCTTCGCGAGCAACTTTTTCAATATAGTCTGATGTTGATGCATTTTCAATTTCCGAATTGTAATTTTTGATGTCTTTATCAAGTTCAGAAATTATTTGTTCGTTTCTCTTAATTATCTCCATCTTTTGATTTCTTATAGAAATTGACTTACCTATTGAAATAGCTCCATAAGCTACTGAGATTAAAATTATGCAGGCCAAAACTACTGGAAATCTCCTCGCTTTTCGATTCATTCAAAAAACCTCCATAGTTGATGTTAAATCCTTTCGTAAAGAGTATCAGCCAGTGCCTTGCTATTTACGTCAGATGTGTCTTTAACCCTTACCTTTATTTCATTTGAACCTAAAGTCAGAGAAATAATGTCACAGACATTTACTTCGTCACCTGGCTTTGCAATTTTGTCATTAATTTTGACAAGGCCCTTTTCGCAGGCCTCTTTTGCAACAGTTCTTCTTTTAATAAGTCTTGAATTTTTTAAAAATTTATCTATTCTCATAAAACTCTCCAATAAGAATATATCAGAAAAAGCCTAATATTTCAATATAAAAGCCCTTTAGTTTCAAAATAATTAAAAAAAGAAGGCCCTCGGCCTTCCTCGTTAAATTACTTATTAACTGCTTCTTTAAGAGCTTTTCCTGATCTGAAAACTGGAGCTTTAGATGCAGGGATTTTGATAACTTCTTGTGGGTTTCTAGGGTTTCTACCTTCTCTTGCTTTTCTTTGTCTAACTTCGAAAGTACCAAAACCAACTAGTTGTACCTTTTCGTCTGCTGCTAGCGCTTCTTGAACTGAGCTAATGAATGCGTTAAGAGCTGCTTCAGCGTCTTTTTTTGTTAAATTTGATTTTTCAGCAATGCTTGCTACTAATTCTGATTTGTTCATTATATATCCTCCTTGAAGATTTTTATTTTATATAGTCTTTACCGTAAATTAATTTGGGACTCTTACCAATCGGTTACACCTTAAAGGTGTGGTAAAGAACAAGACTGTTACAATTATAACTCATGTTGTGATTATTTTCTACATTTATTTCAAAAAAACCTCTATTTTATCCAATTTTTTGTAAATTTCATCAATGCATTTGCCAAAATTAATATATCCCTCAGACTCCTTTAATTTGAGCAAATATAGAGACTTTATAAAAATATCTTCTATCTCATCTTCCGAATCTTCGCTAATATTCTTTGCAGAATTAATTATGCTAGTTCTAAACTTTTCATATAAAGAATCATCGGTAAATAAATTTTTATCTTCGATATCACTTTCGATTTTGTCAAAAACATTGTTTATTCCCTTTACATTTGACTTTGGAATATATACACAACTCTGATGATTATAACATTTTAACCTTGATATTTCAAAAATTTTTACCTTGTTAACCTCTTCTGTCGAAAGACCTGCATCAGTAATTACAAAAGCCTCATCCATTGGATCATATACTTCTTGTAATTTAATTGAAAGATCAGATGCAATCCTTTCGTTATAAACTTGTGTTATGAGTATATCCTTATCTGTCACAAAATCATTCTTTGACGCATCTGAGTCTAAAAATATAAGACCATTAACGGCGTCGCGGCCAACAGATGCAAGCACTGGCTCGATAAAAGAAATTCCATTTATAATATTTATATCAAGTCCCCTATCAATTAACATATTGACTGTCTTCTCAGCTACAAGTGGTGTGCCCGGGACAAAATAATTAATATCTTCATTTTTCGCATAATTAGAAAGATTATCCACTATGCTCTCATATACTTTTTCAAAAGAATCCTCATTGTCGTACAAATAATCAAAAGAAATAAATTCAATATTATTTTCAATAAAATATTTTACAGCCTCGTGTCTATCTGTCCTTAAAAAATTTCTATTGCCATTATTAATAACGCGTACTGCCTCAAGAGTTAAATCTCTCGCACAAGTTGCGCCTAAACCTACGATGTTTATCATATTATCACCTGAATTTATTATATCAAGTAATATATATAAAGTGCCATAATTTATACAACTTTAAATAAAAATATAATTTTTCTTGATATTATGGTAAAATCATTATAATAAATTGTAAGTGTTTTGTATTTAATAAATACCCTTGGAGGTGAACAGATGGCTTTTAATTTTATGTCAGGACTTGCACTTATACCATATGTATTAGCTGTAGTTATAGAGGTGCTTGCAATTATAGCACTCGTTAAATATATTAAGAAAAATTAATTCGGAGATGATTATATGAAAACAGCTTTAACTCTAAGTATATTCGGAATACTCATGATGGTTTTAAAATACGGCCTAATTGCAGTTGCCATCATCGCTCTTATAAAATACATATCAAATAGATAATTAAAAAGCCAACATCAATAAAGATGCTGGCTTTTTAAATTAATATTATTTAGTTAAGTATTACTTCTCCAATTCTTTTTTTAACTTTGTAAGTTTTGCCCCGCAGTGCACAATAATGTATAGATAGAGAATAAATGCAAGTAAATAAAATACTTTTGATGCATTAAACTCACCGTTAAAATCAAATAAGTTCGGGATGATCGCCAAACAAAAAATTATAAATATTGGCATCATTCTTGTAATATATATTTTATCAATCATGTCTATCTTCGACTCTTTATCCGAAAAGATTTCAACTTCATTTTTGTCTGCATCTTCCTGAACTTCTTTTCTAAAATAATGCCATCCCATGAATGAATAGAAGTGCTCCCAACCATAATCTCTATAAAGCTGAAAATAGTCATCGGATGCTTTATTTTCGCCAAAGTCTAAGCGATAGACAATATTATTGGGCGCGACTTTTTTAAATTTATAGATAAAACCAGCTGTTATTTTTTCAAGTTCCCATCCTTTTTTGTGTTCACTCTCAAGCCATTTCTCTTCTTCTTCAAAATCTGCTATTGTGAATATTTTGTATTCAGTCTTCTCAGCCATTTACCACGCCTCCAATACTATTTTCATATAGTCTCTTTATTCTTGCCAACTCGTTATCTAAAATTTCTTTTCCAAGATCTGTTATTTCATAAATCTTTCGTTTATCTTCTTCCTCAACAAACTTTATAAGTCCGTCTTTCTCCATTTTTGAAAGCGTGCCATACATTGTCCCAGGACTAATAGTTACCTCGTCCCCTGTCATGGTCTTTACCTCGAGATTTATTCCGTAGCCATGATTTGGTTTTTGCAGACAGAATAAAATATAAAAAGCTGTTTCAGACATTGGAGCATAAATTCTTTTAAGTTTTGGATTCATAATGCCTCCCATATGTATCGAACTTCGATACATAAATTATATCGAGCCTCGATATATAAGTCAATGCGATTTAATCTACTCTTTAAAATTTTACGAAGGATTTACATTTTCTTTGCTAACCATCGTCTGAAACATTAAAGATTCGCTTTGATTTAAAAATTTATTAATTGCACTTTGCTAGTTCTTACTCTAAATACTCTCCTATTTTTTTAATGTAATCTACCATATAATTCTTTTCTTCAAATGTTTTAATGCCATGTATCAAACAATTTTTTCTACGCATATTGTCATGTCATCTACAAATAATATTTTTCTACGTATTCTGTAATGTCACCTACCATTTAATCTTTTCTCATCATGTTTATATCATCTACCATATATTTTTTCACCTAATGTCGTGATGTCAGTTATCATATAATCTTTTGATCTCAGCTTTTGAGATCACCTATCATATAATTTTTCCTCCCCATGTTGTAATATAATCTACCATTTAATCTTTCTTCTCTGTACGTTCCAAAGTAATTCTATTTCTTCGTTCATGTAATTTATTATTCTTCATAAAAATTATAATTTTTTTATAGTAGTAGCTGTATGACTTTATTTAAGTAAATTCTAGCATGAGTAAAGACATACGCGCATAATAAAAAAGAGATCCATTGGACCTCTCTGCAACTTTATAATTTTTAAATTTTAAAATTTTCATCTAATGATGAATCATAATATAAAAAAAGGAAACCCCTTATGGATTTCCTTATACTAATTCTATTATTGAAACTTCTGCGCCGTCTCCACGTCTTGGACCTACTTTTACTACTCTAGTATATCCACCGTTTCTGTCAGCGTATTTTTCAGCTAATTCGCCAAATACTTTTGTAACAACATCTTCTGAATATAGATATGATAGTGCTTGTCTTCTAGCGTGAAGATCTCCACGTTTGCCAAGTGTAATCATACGCTCAGCAATTTTTTGAGTTTCTTTCGCTCTTGTATGAGTAGTTTCGATTCTACCATAGTTTAGAAGATCAGTTACAAGATTTCTTAGCATCTTATCTCTATGACTTGTTTTACGTCCAAGCGTTCTTTCTTTTGCCATAGTGCCCTCCTTTATTCTTCGTCAGGTTTTAAACTAAGTCCAAGTTCATCAAGTTTTTCTGTAACTTCTTGTAGCGATTTGCTTCCTAAGTTACGTACTTTCATCATTTCACTTTCTGTCTTTTGGATTAGTTCTTCAACAGTATTTATGCCAGCTCTTTTTAGACAGTTAAATGATCTTACTGAAAGATCTAATTCTTCAACAGTCATTTCAAGAACTTTTTCTTTTTCATCCTCTTCTTTTTCAACCATTAGGTTGATGTCGCTTACATGATCTGTAAGTCCTATGAAGAGTTCTAGATGTTCTGTTAAAACCTTAGCAGCTAAAGAAGTTGCTTCATCTGCTTTCATTGAACCATTTGTTGTAACTTCTAGGATAAGTCTGTCATAGTCAGTTCTTTGTCCTACCCTAGTATTTTCAACCTTCCAATTTACTTTTTCTACAGGAGTGAAGTTAGAGTCCATTGGAATGATTCCAATTTCTGTAACTTCATCTTTTTTAAGTTCAGAAGGTTCATATCCTCTTCCCTTTTCTATTGACATTTCAATATATACATCTGCGTCCTCGTTAAGAGTTGCAATGTGTTGGTCAGGGTTTATTATTTCAACATTAGGCACAAGTTCTATATCGGAAGCTTTTATCTCGCCACTGCCTTTTTTCTCAATTATGAGTTTAACAGGTTCATCATCTGTCTTTTTTAAAACTATAGATTTAATATTTAAAACTATTTCAGGTACATCTTCCAATACTCCAGGAATAGTATCAAACTCGTGTTCAACTCCACGTATATTGATAAATGATACAGCTGTACCTGGTAGAGAGGAAAGTAACACTCTTCTTAAGGAATTTCCAATAGTGATACCGAATCCCGGTTCTAGTGGTTCAACTATAAATTTACCATATTTACCGGATTCATCTAATTCTTCAATACTAATTCTAGGTTTTTCAATTTCTATCACGAGTACCCTCCTTCTCGGCAAATAGTTAATTATACTCTTCTACGTTTTGGCGGTCTACATCCATTGTGAGGAATTGGAGTAACGTCTTTAATTGTTGTTACTTCAAGACCTGATGCTTGAAGAGATCTTATAGCTGCTTCTCTTCCTGAACCTGGGCCTTTAACAAAAACGTCAACGCTTTTTAATCCATGTTCTTTTGCTTTTTCTGCAGCTTCTTGTGCTGCTTCTTGTGCAGCAAAAGGAGTGGATTTTCTTGATCCTCTAAATCCTAATTGTCCCGCACTAGCCCAAGAAATAACATTACCATTAACATCAGTAAGAGTAACCATAGTATTGTTAAATGTTGAAGCTATATGAGCTTGTCCTTTTTCAATATTTTTACGAACACGTCTTCTAGAACGTGTAGCTTTTTTATTTGTAGCCAATTATAGTCCTCCTTTACTATTTGATAAGTTTCTTTGGACCTTTTCTTGTCCTTGCATTAGTCTTAGTTTTTTGTCCTCTAACAGGAAGACCAGCTTTATGTCTTCTGCCACGGTAGCAGTTGATTTCACGAAGTCTCTTGATGCTCATTGCAACGTCACGACGTAAATCCCCTTCTACGTGATATTTGTCTATTTCGTCTCTAATTCTAGCAAGTTCAGCTTCTGTTAAGTCTTTAACTCTAGTGTTAAAATCAACATCAGCATTAGTTAAAATTTCTTGTGCACGTGGTTTACCAATACCATAAATATAAGTCAAGCCAATTTCAACTCTTTTTTCTCTAGGTAAGTCTACACCAGCAATTCTAGCCATAATAACCTCCCTTATCCCTGTCTTTGTTTATGTTTCGGATTTTCACAGATAACCATTACTTTTCCGTTTCTTTTAATTATTTTGCATTTTTCGCACATCTTTTTAACAGATGGTCTTACTTTCATTTTATTTCCTCCTAATCTAGGATTATTTCTTTCTCCAAGTAATCCTTCCTCTTGTAAGATCATAAGGTGAAAGCTCAACTGTCACCTTATCACCAGGAAGAATTCTAATATAATTCATTCTCAATTTTCCTGAAATATGAGCGAGTATAATATGTCCATTTTCAAGTTCTACTTTGAAATTCGTATTAGGCAGAGCTTCTACTACTACGCCTTCAACTTCAATTACATCTTCTTTAGCCATATTTTTAAGGATCCTCCTTTAGCTATAAGGTAGAAGTTGCTTTCTGATATAAGAATCATTTAAATCTTTAACATCAAGATCAATAATATCATTATATACAGAAACATGTTTTACCTTTTTCTTTTTCGGTCTGTCTAGCTTCCTAAGCTTACCATCTACTAGATGAAGGTAGTCCTTGTCAATAACTTCAGTTATGACAAATACCCTACCAACATCCCTTCCTTTTTTGGATCTTACAATTTGTCCTACTTTAAGGTTTATTGTTGTATCCATAAAATTATTTAAGACCAGTTACTATATCATCAAATACTTTGTCAATATCTTGAGCGCCGTTAACATCAATCAAAAGACCTTGGGCATTATAATAGTCAATTAGCGGTGCAGTTTGGTCAAAATAAACTTCTATCCTTTTCTTTACAGTCTCTTCGTTATCATCGTCTCTTTGGATAAGCTCTTTTCCATCATTGTCGCAGATACCTTCAACTTTTGGTGGGTTGAACTTAACGTGATAAGTTGCTCCACAAGTTTTGCACACACGTCTTCCGCAAGCTCTTTCAATTAGAATCTCAGGATCAACATTGATATTGATTACTTTAGTAAGTTTATCTCCATCCGCGTCTAAGATTGCATCTAAGCTTACTGCTTGTGCAACTGTTCTTGGGAAACCATCAAGCAAAAATCCGTCTTTTGCATCTGGTTTTTTAATTCTATCTTCAACTAAGTCGATAACAAGTTCGTCTGGCACTAGAAGTCCCTTGTCCATATAAGATTTAGCTTTTACGCCTAGTTCAGTATTGTTCTTTATATTTTCTCTAAAGATATCTCCAGTAGATATGTGAGGAATATTATATTTTTTGATAATATAATCAGCTTGAGTGCCCTTTCCAGCCCCTGGAGGTCCTAATATAACTAATTTCATAAATGCCTCCTATTTTCTCTTTAAGAAACCTTTATAATTTCTCATCAATAATTGTTGTTCTAATGCTCTATGAATTTCAAGTACAACTCCAACTACAATGATAATGGACGTTCCACCATAATTAAATTGAAGTCCAGATGCTTTAGTCAATATTGTAGGAAGAACTGCAAGTATTGAAAGTGCAATCGCACCTGGCATAACTAATCTATTTAATGTTCTTCCAAGATAATCACTTGTTGGTTTTCCAGGTCTGATACCAGGAATGAATCCACCATTTTGTTGTAGGTTCTTTGAATATTCAACTGTGTTAAATTGAATTGTTGTATAGAAGAATGTAAAGAATACAATTAAAATTATCGAACTAATTATATAAATTACAACTCCAGGTCCCCCACTTGGTGTCAACCATTTAGTGATCCAGTTTCTTGTAGATTCTTTAGTAAATATTGCGATTGTAGCAGGTATTGCTGTTAAAGAGTTTGCAAAGATGATTGGCATTACACCAGTCATTAATACTTTAATTGGAATATGTGTAGCTTGTCCGCCATACATCTTTCTTCCAACAACTCTCTTAGCGTATTGAACAGGGATTCTTCTCTCCCCTTCAGTAAGTGTTACTACAAATAGTACTATTGCAATTGCAATTATAATGAATAGTACTAAGAATATTGGGCTTGCTTGTCCAATTTGAACAAGTTTAATTGATTGAATAACATCAATTGGGAATCTTGAAACAATTCCTGCAAAAATAAGAATTGATATACCATTTCCGATTCCGTGTTCAGTTATTTGTTCACCTATCCAAATAAGAATAACTGTACCAGCAACTATTGATAAAATAATTGTTGCATATTCTACAGGACTTGTTGCATTAATTGCTTTTTGGAAAAATCCAAAAGTATATCCAATTGCTTGAATAAGTGCAATTACAATTGCTAAATATCTAGTGTATTTTGCAATTGTCTTTCTGCCAGTTTCTCCTTCTTTAGCTAATGCTTCTAAAGATGGGATGGCTATAGTTAAAAGTTGTATTACAATTGATGCTGTAATATATGGATATATATTAGCTGCAAAAATTGTAAATCTTCTAAAGTTACCACCTGCCATAAGATCTAGGAATGAAAAAATAGATCCGTCAGTTCCACTGATTAGTTGTGAAATAACTTGAGAGTTCATATATGGAACTGCTATATGTGAACCTAATCTATAAATCAACAACATAAAAAGAGTAAATAACATCTTTTTACGAAGTGAGTCAACCTTCCACGCCTTCGCAAAGGTATCTAACATTAGATCACCTCGGCCTTTCCTCCGCAAGCCTCAATTTTTTCTTTTGCAGATTTTGAGAAATGCTGAGCTTTAACAGTCAATGCTACATTTAGTTCGCCATCTCCAAGGATTCTAACTCCATCAATTGCAGTTGATTTTTTCACATAGTTATTTTCAATTAAGAATTCAGGTGTTACAACAGTTCCTTCTTCAAAATCGTTTAAATCGGAAACATTTATTACTGCATATTGTTTCGCGAAAACATTAGTGAAACCTCTCTTAGGAAGACGTCTAAATAGTGGCATTTGTCCACCTTCGAATCCTGGTCTAACTCCACCGCCACTTCTAGCATTTTGTCCTTTGTGACCTTTTCCAGAAGTTTTACCAGTACCGGAACCTATCCCACGACCTACTCTTTTTCTGGCTTTAACTTCGCCACCTTCATTTGGTCTTAAGTCATGTAGTTTCATTGGTACACCTCCTTATTCTTCTACTTCAAGCATGTAATCTACAGCTTTTATCATACCTCTAATTTGAGGTGTGTCGTTCTTTTCTACAACTTGGCCAATTTTTCTTAGTCCAAGAGCTTTAATTGTTTTTCTGTGTTTTGGTATTTTGCCAATAGGGCTCTTTATTAGTTTTATTTTTAAAGTACTCATAAAAGTTCCCCCTTATCCTAAAATTTCATCGACAGATTTGTTTCTAAGCTTTGCTACTGATTCTGCTGTAACAAGTTGTTTTAAACCATCAATTGTCGCATTTACTGTATTTCTAGGGTTATTAGTACCAAGGTTTTTAGTACGAATATCTGTGATACCAGCAAGTTCACAAACCGCACGCACAGCTCCACCAGCAATAACTCCTGTACCTTCTTTAGCTGGCTTTAAGAAGACTTTTCCTGCACCAAAAACTCCAGTTACTTGATGAGGAATTGAAGTATTTTTTAGATTTACTTTAATAAGATGTTTTCTAGCATCTTGTGTAGCTTTTCTTATAGCTTCAGGAACTTCAAGAGCTTTACCAGTACCAACTCCAACGTGACCGTTTTTGTCGCCAACTACTACAAGAGCTGTGAATCTAACATTTCTACCACCCTTAACAGTTTTAGCAACTCTATTGATTGATACTACTCTCTCTTCAAGATCAAGTTCTGCCGCATTAATTAATGAACGCTCCATAACTTCCTCCTTCTTAGAATCTTAGTCCAGCTTCACGAGCAGCTTCAGCAAGAGCTTTAACTTTTCCGTGGTATACATATCCACTTCTATCAAATACTACTTCTTCTATTCCTGCTTCTTTAGCTTTTTTAGCGATTAACTCTCCAACAGCTTTTGCTGCTTCCACATTACCTGTATGTTCAAGGTTTAATGACTTATCAAGTGTTGATGCACTTACAAGTGTATGTCCCTCGTCATCATTTATTATTTGAGCATAAATATGAGACGCTGATCTATATACAGAAAGTCTAGGTTTAGTAGCTGTTCCGGAGATATGATTTCTGATTCTTTTGTGTCTTTTTTGTCTATTTTCGTTTTTATTAATCTTTTTAAACACTTAAATTCTCCTTTCTTACTTACCTGTTTTTCCTACTTTACGTCTTACGTGCTCATCAATATATTTAACTCCCTTACCTTTATATGGTTCAGGTTCTCTATAACTTCTAATTTTAGCAGCATAAGATCCTACTAATTGTTTATCTATACCTTTTATAATTATTGAGTTTGGAGAAGGAACTTCAACTTCAATTCCTTCAGGGTCTTCAAGGTCAAGAGGATGTGAAAATCCAAGATTTAAAGAAAGAACTTTACCTTTCTTTGCAGCTCTATAACCAGTACCAATTATTTCAAGTTGTTTTGAATAACCTTCAGTTACACCAATAATCATATTATATATAAGAGTTCTTGTTAGACCATGGATAGCTTTAATTTCTTTAGTTTCATTTGGTCTTTCAATTGTGAGAACTCCGTCATTAATTTCCATTTTCATGTCTTTATTTAAAGACTTACTTAATTCACCCTTAGGTCCCTTTACAGTAACGATGTTTCCGTCAATTTTAACGTCTACACCATTTGGGATTTCGATAGGTTTTTTACCAATTCTTGACATGTTTCACCTCCAAATTACCAAATGTAGCAGATTACTTCTCCGCCTACTCCTTCTTGTCTAGCTTCTTTATCAGTAATGATGCCCTTAGATGTTGAAATAATAGCTGTTCCAAGTCCACCAAGTACTTTTGGAACATCATCGCACTTAACATAAACTCTAAGTCCCGGTTTTGAAATTCTCTTAAGACCAGTAATTACTCTTTGTCCGTCTTCAGCATATTTTAATTCAATTTTAAGCATTCCTTGTTTATCATCTTCGATAATATCTAAATTTTTAATGTAGCCTTCTTCAAGAAGAATTCTACCTATTTCTTTTTTAATATTTGAAGCAGGAATGTCAACAGATGTGTGTCTTGCATTGTTTGCATTTCTGATCCTTGTCAGCATATCTGCAATAGGGTCTGTCATCATATCAGTTTGCCTCCTTTCATCTAAGGTCTATTACCAACTAGCTTTTCTAACGCCAGGTATTTGGCCTTTATAAGCAAGTTCTCTGAAACAAATTCTACAAATTCCATATTTCTTCAAAACAGAATGAGGTCTTCCACAAATTTTACATCTTGTATATTCACGAGATGAATATTTTTGTTTTCTCTTTTGTTTTGCAATCATTGATTTTCTAGCCACTTTGTACCTCCTTAAGCTTTCGCAAATGGCATTCCCATTTTTTCAAGGAATACTTTAGCTTCTTCATCAGTTTTTGCAGAAGTTACTATATTAATATCCATACCTCTTATTGTATCAACTTCATCATATTCAATTTCAGGGAATATAAGTTGTTCTTTAAGTCCTAGAGCATAGTTACCTCTACCATCAAATGCTGTTGGTTTAATTCCTCTAAAGTCTCTTACTCTTGGAAGAGCAACGTTCATTAATTTATCTAAGAAATCATACATTTTTCTACCACGTAGAGTTACTTTAACACCAACGTTTTGTCCTTCACGAAGTTTAAAGTTCGCAATAGATTTTCTTGCGTGAGTTACTACAGCTTTTTGACCAGTGATTGTAGTAAGTTCTTTAACTGCAGCCTCTAGAGCTTTTGGATTATCTTTAGCTTCTCCTAAACCGATATTAATTGTAATCTTTTCAAGTCTCGGTACTTCCATAACATTTTTATAGTTGAAATGTTGCATTAGGTGGCCCACAACTTCTGTTTTATATTTTTCTTCTAATCTTGAAGTCATTACTTTACCCCCTACTTAATTGTTTTTCCAGTAGATTTTACAAATCTAACTTTTTTGCCGTCTTCAAATTTATATCCAATTCTTGAAGCTTTTCCTGATTCCTTATCAAAATACATTACATTTGATGCATCAATTGGTGCTTCAATTTTATCAATACCACCAGGATTTTGAGGTCCACGTGGTTTATTGTGTTTTGTTACAACGTTAATTTTTTCTACAATAACCTTGTTTTTCTTAGGTATAGTTCTTAAAACTTTTCCAGTTTTGCCTCTATCTTTACCAGCTATAACTTTTACGATGTCGCCTGTTTTAATTTTCATTCTACACCTCCAAATTATAGTACTTCTGGTGCTAGAGAGATAATCTTCATGAAGTTACCACTTCTAAGCTCTCTCGTTACAGGTCCAAAAATACGAGTACCTACCGGGCTTCTGTCATCTTTTATTACAACAGCCGCATTATCATCAAATCTAATGTAAGATCCGTCCTTACGGCTTATTCCTTTACTTGTTCTAACAATTACTGCTTTAACTACTGAACCTTTTTTGACAACGCCACCTGGTGTTGCATGTTTTACGGAACAAACTACAATATCTCCTATGTTAGCTGTTCTTCTGTTAGTTCCACCAAGTACCTTAATTACAGATAGTTCTCTTGCACCTGAATTGTCAGCAACACGAAGTCTAGTTTCTTGTTGAATCATTGCGTATCTCCTTTCAAGCGAAAATTATTGAGCTTTTTCAATAATTTCTACAAGTCTCCATCTTTTATCTTTGCTTAGTGGTCTTGTTTCCATAATTCTTACACGATCACCAACACCACATTCGTTCATTTCATCATGTGCCTTGAATTTAGTAGTCTTCTTAAATCTCTTTTTATAAATTGGATGAGTTTTAAATGTCTCGATTGCTACTACAATTGTTTTATCCATTTTATCGCTGACTACAACGCCAGTTAAAGTTTTTCTATTGTTTCTTTCCATGAGATTAAGCCTCCTTTCCAATTCCAAGTTCACGTTCTCTTAATATAGTTTTAACTCTTGCTATATCTCTTTTAACATTCTTTATGCTTGATGGATTATCAAGTTGGCCAGTTGCCAATCTGAATCTTAAATTGAATAATTCATTTTTAAGTTCGTCGACTTTTTTATTTAGATCTTCTTTTGACATTTCACGAATTTCATTAGCCTTCATTTGAGTCACCATCCTTATCTTTCATTACGAATTTAGTTTTAATAGGTAATTTCATAGCTGCAAGTCTCATAGCTTCTCTTGCATTTTCTTCTGAAACTCCACCCATTTCAAATAAAACTCTGCCTGGTTTAACTACAGCTACCCAATATTCTGGTGCACCTTTACCTGAACCCATACGAGTTTCAGCAGGTTTTTCAGTAACAGGTTTATCCGGGAAAATTTTAATCCAGATATTTCCACCTCTACGAATATATCTTGTCATTGCACGACGTGCTGCTTCTATTTGGTTAGAAGTAATCCATGCAGGTTCAAGTGCTTTAATGCCGTATTCACCGTATGAAAGGTCATTACCACGCATTGCTTTACCTTTCATTCTGCCTCTATGAACTCTACGATACTTTACTCTTTTAGGCATCAACATGACAATTCCTCCCCTCTCAATTACTTGTTATTATCTCTTTTGTTTCTTGCTGAATTTCTTCTGTTGTTATCGCGTCTTTTACGATTTCTGTTATCTCTAGGTTTTCTTCTATTGTCTTCATTTACTTCTGGAAGAACTTCACCTTTGTAAAGCCAAACTTTAACACCTAGTTTACCGTAAGTTGTATCAGCTTCAGCAAAACCATAATCAATATCTGCTCTTAATGTTTGAAGAGGAATAGTACCTTCTGAGTATCCTTCTGTTCTTGCCATATCAGCTCCGCCAACACGTCCTGAAACTGAAGTTTTAATTCCTAAAGCTCCTTGACGCATAGTTCTTTGAATTGCTTGTTTCATAGCACGTCTAAAAGCTACTCTTCTCTCAAGTGATTCTGCAATGTTTTCTGCAACAAGTTGAGCATTTAAATCTTGATTTTTAATTTCTTCAACATTTATTACGATAGATTTTCCAGTAAGTTTTTCAAGCTCGCCTCTAAGCTCTTCAACTCCTGCTCCACCTCTGCCAATTACCATTCCTGGTTTTGCAGTGTGAATAGAAACTTTAACTCTGTTTGCAGCTCTTTCGATTTCTACTTTAGCAATTCCTGCTGCGTAAAGTTTCTTTTTTACATATTCTCTAATTTCGTGATCTTCGATTAAAAAATCTGCGAAGTCTTTTTTATCTGCGTACCATTTAGAATCCCAATCTTTTATAACACCAACACGAAGTCCATGTGGGTTTACTTTTTGACCCATATTTTACCTCCTTACTCTCTTTCTGCTACTACAACGCCAATGTGACTTGATCTTTTAAGGATTGGATAAGCCATTCCTTTAGCCTTAGGACGGAATCTCTTCATAGTTGGTCCATCATTAGCATATGCTTGTTTAACATAAAGATTGTCTCTGTCTAAGTTAAGATTGTTTTCAGCGTTTGCTACTGCTGAATGTAATACTTTATAGAGCTCATAAGCTCCTCTCTTATTTGTAAATTTTAAAATTGAGAGGGCTTCATCAACGCTTTTTCCACGAATTTCTGCGCAGATATAATTCACCTTAAGAGGCGAAATTCTAACATACTTAGCTACTGCTTTTGCTTGCATTTAATACCCTCCTCTTATTTTAAACTTGTAGTCTTTTCACTTTTTGCAGAGTGTCCTCTGAATGTTCTAGTTGGAACAAATTCTCCTAATTTATGTCCTACCATGTCTTCAGTAATATATACTGGCACATGTTTTCTACCATCATGAACTGCGATAGTGTGTGATACAAACTCAGGGAAAATTGTTGAGCGACGAGACCAAGTTTTTATTACTCTTTTTTCATTCTTTTCGTTTAATTCGTCAACCTTCTTTAGAAGGTGTTCATCAGCAAATGGTCCTTTTTTAATTGATCTACTCATTATACCCTCCGATTACTTAGTTTTTCTTCTTCTTACGATATACATATCAGATTTCTTAGATTTCTTTCTAGTTTTAAGTCCAAGAGCTTTTTTGCCCCATGGAGTCATAGGTGAAGGTCTACCAATTGGAGTTCTACCTTCCCCACCACCGTGTGGGTGATCAACTGGGTTCATTGCAGATCCTCTAACGTGAGGTCTAAATCCAAGATATCTTTTCTTACCTGCTTTACCAAGTGTAATAAGCTCGTGAGAAATATTTCCAACTTGTCCTATTGTTGCTCTGCATTCTAATCTAACTAATCTATATTCTCCAGATGGCATTCTAAGTTGAGCATATTTGCCTTCTTTTGCCATAAGTTGTGCAGATGAACCAGCAGCTCTTGCAATTTGTCCACCGTGTCCTGGAGTCATTTCAATATTGTGAACAGTTGTACCAACTGGAATGTCCATAAGTCTTAAAGTGTTTCCAACTTTAATATCAACATCTATACCAGACTCAACAACATCTCCAACTTTTAGTCCGTGTGGTTGAATGATATATCTTTTTTCACCATCAGCGTAATTTAAAAGTGCGATGTATGCAGTTCTATATGGATCATATTCAATTGCTGCAACTTTAGCAGGAATATTGTCTTTATTTCTTTTTAAATCTATAATTCTATATTTTCTCTTAACTCCGCCGCCTCTATGTCTTGAAGTAATTCTACCTGTAGAGTTTCTTCCAGCGTTACTTTTTTTGCTAACTAAAAGTGACTTTTCAGGAGCCTTTTTAGTTAACTCTTCAAAAGTAGCAACAGTCATCTTTCTGCGAGCAGGAGTTGTCGGTTTAAATCCTTTTACAGCCATTTATTATACCTCCTACGATTAAATAGAATCAAAGAATTCTATTGGTTCAGAGTCATCAGTAAGCTTTACAACAGCTTTTTTCCATGAAGGGCGTCTTCCTTGATGAACTCCTTGTCTTTTAAGTTTTCCACGTACATTCATTGTATTTACCTTTTCAACTTTAACGCCAAAAATTTCTTCAATTGCTTCTTTAATTTCTGGTTTAGTTGCATTCTTGTCTACTTCGAAAGTATATTTGTTGTCTTCCATGTGGTCCATACTTTGTTCAGTAACAATCGGTCTTTTAATAATGTCGAATTTATTCATCAGTTAAACACCTCCTCAACAACATTAAGTGCATCTTTACTGATTACTAAGTTATCATATTTTAGAAGATCATATACATTAATGTCTGTAGCTCTTAGAACTTTAACTCCATCAATGTTTCTTGCAGATCTGTAGATGTTTGTATCTTCGTCGTTAATAACAACAAGTGCTTTAGAATCAGCTTTAATATTTTTTAAGATTTTTGCAAATTCTTTTGTCTTAGGTTCTTCTAAAACATATTTATCAACAAGAATCATTTCATCGTTTTGTACTTTAGAAGTCAAAACAGATTGTAAAGCAATTCTTCTAACCTTCTTTGGAGTTGTGTAAGAATAGTCTCTTGGTTTCTTAGCAAAAACTACTCCACCGCCTCTCCATTGAGGTGATCTAATAGAACCTTGTCTTGCACGTCCTGTACCTTTTTGTCTCCAAGGTTTTCTTCCTCCTCCACGAACTTCAGCACGAGTTTTTGCAGAGTGAGTTCCTTGTCTTTTGTTTGCAAGTATATTCTTAACAACTAAATAAACGGCATGTTGGTTTACTTCAACATCAAAGATCCCTTCATTTAGTTCGACTTCTTCAACAGGATTTCCCATAACGTCAATCATTTGAATCTTAGGCATCTCTTTACCCCCTAACCTTATTTAGTCGTTTTTACTGAGCTCTTAATTTTAACAGTGCCTTTTTTGTTTCCTGGAATAGCACCTTTAACTAAAATTAAGTTTTTGTCTGTATCTATTCTAACTATTTCAAGATTTTGAACAGTTACTTTTTCATTTCCCATTTTTCCAGCCATTCTGTGGTTTTTCCAAACTCTTCCTGGATAAGAAGCAGCTCCCATACCACCTGGCATTCTGTGGAATTTAGAACCGTGTGTTTCTCTACCACGTCCAAAGTTGTGACGTTTGATAACACCTTGAGTTCCTTTACCCTTTGAAGTTCCTGTAACATCAACATGTTCAGCTACTTCAAAAATATCAACTTTGATTTCATCTCCGATGTTAAAAGAATCAACATCATCAGTTCTAAACTCTGATACATGTCTTCTGTACTCAACACCTGATTTATCAAAATGTCCTTTTTCAGGTTTATTTAGCTTTTTAGCTTTAACCACACCTGTTGCAACTTGAACAGCGTTATATCCGTCTGTTTCAATAGTTTTCTTTTGCACAACAACGTTTGGTTCTACTTCAATAACTGAGACAGGAGTAACAGTACCTTCTTCATCAAAAATTTGGGTCATCCCAATTTTCTTACCTACTAAATATTTCACGTTGCACCTCCTAATAATTATAGCGGACTTAAAAATAAGTCATATAAAGCAAAGTTTTAAAGTTTAATTTCTATATCTACACCAGCAGGTAAATTTAATTTCATCAACGCATCAACAGTTTTTTGTGATGGATTTAAGATGTCAATTAAACGCTTGTGAGTTCTTTGCTCAAATTGTTCTCTAGAATCCTTGTACTTGTGTACAGCTCTTAAAATTGTAATAACTTCTTTTTGAGTTGGTAGAGGAATTGGTCCAGAAACTTCTGCTCCAGACTTCTTTGCAGCCTCTACAATTCTTGCTGCTGAAGTATCAAGTAATTCGTGATCATAAGCTTTAAGTTTAATTCTAATTTTTTGTTTGCCTTTGTTAGACATGTTTACCTCCTATTCGCTAAAGCCTTACTTGCGAAAGGGGTTATTGATACACGCACCCTAGTGTTTTAAGATGCACCTTTGAAAAAATAACCCAGCGCCCAAGTCATGCTTGGACTTCTCCGTCATAATTACCTTGCAAGTCCTTTTTTCCTTAAAATTGCAAGCAACTTATGACTTCATCGCAACATTCTTTTTTAAACGCCTAAACATTATATAGTATATTTCGCCATTTGTAAAGGATATTTGAAGTTTTTTCTTCAAAAAAATAAAAAAATTTACAATTGGCTCTCTGAAAATAAAAATTCTAGAATGTACTAAATAACGCGACTATTTAAGTATATAGATTTAAAAAATAATTTCAAGGATTATTTTAAAA
>NZ_JBMNPQ010000017.1:0-24907 GCF_050943655.1 Peptoniphilus sp.
GTAAACAAGAGTGTTTAAATATACAATACAAAAACTATAAAAGGCCCATTTTTAAATTATTTTTAAAATATTTTGTAAAATTTATCCAGTTTTATCATGCGACTTTAGCTATAATGATTATAACTGATACCATGATAAAGTGCCGAACTCTAGTATCTTAGCTATTTTCTACAGATATAGTATTTAATAAAAGCTATAACAAATTTCATTATTAATAAATCTTGATAGATGTGGGGTTTTTTATGAAAATATCTTCCTTTAATTTTATAAATCATTCTGATATAATTTATTTAACAACAATTTTACAAGGAAAGACATTTATTATTAATTAATACCATGTACAATTTGGCATAATATTTACAAATGTTTTCCTTGAAAGTGATAGGAGGATTTATCATGAAGAAGAGAACGTTATTGTTAGCTTTGTTACTGTGCTTATTTACACTTACAGCATGTGGCAAAGGCGAAGAGAAATCTGCCGAGTCAAATACGGCATCAGCTGAAGCTGGCGGCGAAATTGACAAAGACCAATATTATATGGGTCTAATAGGTGCAGAACCTGTTACACTTGATGCACAAGTTGGACAAGATTCATACGGCAAAACTATTATCGAAAACGTATATGAACCACTTGTACAAATTCACGAAACTGGCGAAAACAAACTTGAAGTTGAACCAGCTGGTGCTGAAAGCTACGATGTTTCTGAAGACGGAACTGTTTATACTTTCCACTTAAGAGATTTTAACTGGGAAGATGGACAACCTGTAACTGCAGGAGACTATGAATATGGTATTAAGAGAACAGCAGATCCTAATACTGCAGCTGAAGCAGCATTCTTACTTGAACCAATTAAAAACTTTGTTCAAGTTAACTCAGGTGAGATGCCTGTAGATGAGCTTGGAGTAAAAGCTATAGATGATAAAACTCTAGAAATCACTCTAGAAAATCCAGCAGAATACTTCATTAAAATAGTTCCTTACAGAGTAATGTATCCACAACGTAAAGACATGGTTGAAAAATACGGCGACCAATTTGGTTCAAGCGTTGACGGAATCATAAGCTGTGGACCTTTCAAAGTAACTGATTGGACTCACAACTCTGAACTTAATTTAGTTAAGAATGAATCTTACTGGAACGCAGATAATATTAAACTTGAAAAGGCAAATTATAGAATTTCAAACGACATTAACACAACTGGTAATGCTTTTGAAGTTGGAGAAATCGACTCAATGTCAACTTCTATTAAAGAGTGGACAGATAGACTTGATGACAAAGAAGGAACTCACTGGGTACCTTTCGTAAGACCAACTCTTGACTTTATGACAATCAACACTGAAGATAAATTGATGTCAAATCAAAAGATTCGTCAAGCAATTCAAGTTGCCCTTGATAGAGATGGACTAAACAAACAAGTTTATGCAGGAGTAAACACTGACTGTACTGGTTGGGTACCTCCAACAGTTAACTTGGGAGAAAAACCATACGCTGAACAAATTGGATTTGAACCACTAACTGATCTTGTTAAATCAGTAAAAGATCCAAAGGCATTATTTGTTGAAGGACTTGAAGAACTTGGAATGGATAAAGATCCATCAAAAGTAACTCTAGAATACAAAGTATCTAATACAAGCGACCTTAAGGCTGCTAACGAATATATCCAAGCTAACTTAAAAGAAGCTCTTGGCGTAAATGTAAACATTGTTACATTAGAATGGCCAGTTCTTTCAAGTGACATGGACAAAGGAAACTTCCAAATTGCATACTCTGCATGGTCAACTGACTACGACGACCCATATGCTATGCTAAGTATTTTCATGAAGGGCGCTGGCGTTCTTACTACAAATTGGGACGATCCTGAATTCGACAAATTAGTTAAAGAAGCTTCTCAAACTACAGACATGAAAGAAGCTGCACAAAAATATGGCGAAGCTGAAAAAATCTTAATCGACGCGTCTCCAGTTATTCCAATAGCAAACGTAACTCACCACAAATTCAGATATGACTATCTAAAAGGCCTTCCAGTATCAGAACTTGATACAACAGGTTTAAGATATGTTTACACTGAAGGAAGAACTAAATAAAAATTATAAGGGGGCCACGAGCCCCCATATTACAATAAGGAGAGAAAAGAAGTGCTTAAATATATCGCTAAAAGAATAGTCTATATGGTAATCACTCTTTTTATAATTACAACTCTTACTTTTTTTATGATGCACAGCATTCAGGGCGATCCACTTGCCGCAATGGGAAGGACACTGCCTGAGCAAACTAGAGAAAATTATAAAAAGAAATATGGACTAGACAAACCTACATCTGAACAATACAAAATATTTTTAAAGAATGCAGTAGTTAATAAAGACCTAGGCTCTTCATACAAATATCCAGGTAGAGAAGTTACACAAACTATTAAAGAGACTGCACCAGTATCTGGAAGAATTGGTGGACAAGCCATGATAATCGGTCTTGTAGTGGGACTTACCCTTGGAATTGTAGCTGCACTAAATAGAGGGAAATTGCCAGATAGCATCATTAGAGTTGTTGCCATTTTAGGTATTACAATTCCTGTATTTATCATGGGGGCACTTTTGCAGTACTTCTTTGCTACAAAACTTAGATGGGTTCCAACTTCTGGATGGGGCGGAGGAAGTTTTAAATACACAATCCTTCCATCTATTGCAATGTGCTTTGGATCAATTGCTACATACGCAAGATACATGAGAAGTAATGTACTAGAAGTTTTAAAAGAAGACTATATCTTAACTGCCCAAGCAAAGGGAGTTTCAAGATTTAACATTATTAGAAAACACGTTCTTAGAAATGCAATTTTACCAGTTATAACAATTATTGGACCACAAATTGTTGGAATTTTCGTAGGTTCATTTATTATCGAGAACATGTTTAGTATTCCAGGACTTGGTTTTTATTTTGTAAGTTCTATTCAAAATAGAGACTATCCAATGATAATTGGAAACACAATTTTCTACGCATTTTTGTTCTTAGTTATCCAACTTGTTGTAGATATTGTATATGGAATAGTTGACCCTAGAATTAAATTTACGGAGTAATGATATGGAAAAGACAAATTATGAATTAAACAGAAATGACTTTGAAAGAATATCAAATGACCAAAAAGATTCTGAATTTATCGGACGCCCTGTCGTTACTTATTGGTCCGATGCATGGAGAAGATTTAAGAAGAATAAGCTCGCGCTATTCTCTCTTGGACTACTTGGAGTAATAATACTGCTTGTAGTCTTTGGCCCATATATAAATAGTTACAGCTACGATGCCGTAGTTGGTCCATCCAATGCAAAGCCAAGTGCAGAATTTTGGTTTGGTACTGATGATATTGGACGTGACATCTTTACAAGACTTTGGAAAGGTGGCCGTGTATCTATTGTAATCGGTATTGTTGGAGCAATAATAGGAACTGTAGTCGGTGGAATTTACGGGGCAATTTCCGGTTACTTTGGTGGAAGAGTGGACACAATAATGATGAGAATTGTAGAAATACTTTACTCAATTCCTTATCTTCTTCTAGTAATCATAATAAGACTTGCCTTTAACGACTCAGGTTACGCTTCACTTATTTTGGCGATGACTATTACAGGATGGTGCGGACTTGCAAGACTTGTAAGGGGACAAATTTTATCCCTTAAAGAGCAGGACTTTGTACTTGCAGCAAGAGCCCTTGGGGTTTCAGATAGAGATATTATTTTAAAGCACTTATTGCCAAATACTTTAAATGTTATTTTAGTTTCAATATCTTTTGATGTACCGGGATATATTTTTAGTGAGGCATTTTTAAGTTACTTGGGACTAGGAGTTCAACCTCCAAACACTTCTTGGGGTGCTATGGCTTCTGCAGCTCAAACTAAATTCTTATTCTATCCTTACCAATTATTCTTCCCAGGATTTATGATTGCAATTACAATGCTTTGCTTTACTTTAATTGGCGACGGCTTAAGAGACGCTCTTGACCCAAGTCTTAGAGATTAATGGAGGTAATTATGAATAATAACAATGACAAAAAAGTTTTAGACGTTGAAAATCTCCATGTATCTTTTCACACTTATCTTGGAGAAGTTAAGGCAGTAAGGGGAGTATCTTTTAATCTAAAAGAGGGAGAGACTCTTGCCCTTGTTGGAGAAAGTGGATGCGGAAAGACTGTATGTTCAAAGGCAATTCTTAGAATTTTGCCAAAGAACTCTGCCGAAATTAAAAAAGAATCTACAATTAATTTTAATGGCGAAGATGTTCTTGCTATGAACAAAAAGAGACTAAAGGCCTACAGAGGTGCCGATGTGTCCATGATATTCCAAGATCCAATGACATCTCTAAACCCAACTACAAAAATTGGAAAGCAAATTACAGAATCTCTTTTGATGCACACTAAAATGAACAAAAAAGAAGCAAATGAAGAGGCAATTAAGCTTTTGGAACTTGTAAATATTCCAAATCCAAAGGAGAGAATCAATCAATATCCATTTGAACTCTCAGGTGGACTTAGACAGCGTGTTATGATTGCAATTGCCCTTGCGTGCAATCCAAAAATTCTTTTGGCAGACGAGCCAACAACTGCCCTTGATGTAACTGTACAGGCACAAATTCTAGATCTTCTATCAGAACTTAAAGAGAAGAAAAACACTGCCATAGTTCTTGTAACTCACGACCTTGGCGTAGTTGCAGACTTTGCCGATAGAATTTTAATAATGTATGCTGGAGAAGTTATGGAAGAGGGAAGCGTAAGAGAAATATTCAAAAGCCCTAATCATCCATACACTGAGGCACTTTTAAAATCTGTTCCAAGGCTCGATACAGAATCTAAGCAAGAGCTTTATTCATTGGGAGGAACACCTCCAGATCTTCTACTAGAGATAAAAGGGTGCCCATTTGTTGACAGATGCCAATATGCAATGAATATTTGTAGAAAACAAAAACCTGAAAAGACAGCTCTTTCAGATACACATAGATCATATTGTTGGAGAAACCATCCTTACGCAAAAGAAGCTTCACAAGGGCAGGAGAGTGATTAGATGGAAAATAAAGAAGTTTTAATTAAAGTAGACAAATTACAAAAGAAATTTGACGTTGGAAAGAAAAAATTAACTGCCGTTGATGATGTTTCCTTTGACATTTATAGGACAGAGACTCTTGGCCTTGTAGGCGAAAGTGGTTGCGGTAAAACTACTTGTGGAAGGACAATACTAGGTCTTCACAAAAAGACTGGAGGACATGTCTACTACGAGGGAGTGGAAGTTTCTGAAATTAAAAAGAGAAAAGACATCAAAAACTTTAAGAAGAAGGCACAAATAATTTTCCAAGACCCTTATTCATCTCTTGACCCTCGTATGACTATTGAGGACATCATAGCTGAGGGGATTAGAGTTCACTTCCCAAGCATGAAGGATGATGAAATTCACAATAGAGTTTCTGAACTTCTTAAGATGGTAGGACTAAACGCAGAACACGGTGCGAGATTTCCACGTGAGCTTTCAGGAGGACAGAGACAGAGAATTGGAATTGCAAGGGCACTTGCCGTTGAGCCAGAATTTATCGTCTGCGACGAGCCGATTTCTGCACTTGATGTGTCAATTCAAGCTCAAGTAGTTAACCTCTTGATAAAATTACAAAAGGAATTGGGACTAACTTATTTATTTATCTCCCACGACCTTTCGATGGTAAAACACATCTCTGATAGGATCGGAGTAATGTATCTCGGCTCAATTGTAGAACTTGCCGACAAGGAAGCAATATACGCAGAGCCACTTCATCCATACACTCAGGCGCTAATATCTGTAATACCAATTCCAGATCCAGACGCTGGAATAAAGGACAGGACGCCGCTTAAGGGAGAGATTCCATCTCCAATTGACTTGCCAGTTGGATGCAAATTCCAATCACGCTGCGTGAAGTGCATGGAAAAATGTAAGGAAGTGGAACCAGAACTTAGAGAAGTAAAGCCGGGACATTTCGTTGCCTGCCACTTGTATGATAAAACTGAAAATCTTTAAACTTTAAAAAGCTTGTGAAGTCTATAAGGCTACATGGGCTTTTTTATGTTGATAAAAATTTAAGAGCATAGGATTTATTAGCTTCAAAAAACTAAAAAACTTGTAAGAAAAATAAAACAAAATATTAGAAAGAAATTAAATATTGAAACCAAATGCACTCTTTTTGTAAGATTTTTAAATGAATTGTAACTGTTTTTAATTAAAATGTAAACATTTGCACAAATTCTAAACATAAAAAATTTGTATAATTTCATTAAATCAAACAATCGGAGGATATTATGAAAAATAAAAACAAAATTTTAGCTCTTACACTTGCAGGTCTTATGATGATGCCAATGGCAGAAGTTTTTGCAGAAGATGGAATGAACAAAAAGATTGATACTGTAGTTGAAGTAACAAAGGGGGATAAGTCTTACACAGACGAAGACATTGCAGATACAAGATTTAAACTAAGTGAGGCGAGATTAAAACTAAATAGCGACTACAGAAATCTTTTAAAAGAAGAAGTGATGAGAGAAAACTTTATTCGAGATTCAAAAAATTATGTGAACGCAGATAAGAAACTCACAGAAGATTATGAGAAGAAGCTTCAAGATTCAAAAAGATTACTAAATAAAAAAGATGCAAGCAGTAATGATTTAGAAAACGCACTTAATATGTTGAGAGACTCTGAAATAAAACTTGTTAAAGATTACAAGAGCGCTTTAAAAAATGAAGTTAAGTTTGCGAAAGTTTTTGTGAAGACAAATTCTTACAAACTTGCAGATATTGAAAAGAGCACGAACTATGACACAGCTCTTCTAGTTGCAAAAGATACGCTTAAAGATGTAAACTCATCTGAAGAGGACATGAAGCTTGATTATCTAAATTTACTGGACATGAGATATGCAATGGATGAGAATTTTGATTTTAGAGAAGCGCTAAATGAAGAGGTATCGCGTGAGGGAAAAGTTTTAAATTCAAAGGAATATAAAACTCGTGAGATTGAATTTAGATCTGATTACAAAAATTCAGTAAAAGAAGCAAAGAGAATTCTAGGCGATAAAGAAGCAAGTAAAGATGAATTAGACATAGCTCTTTACAACTTAAAAGACGCGAGAAAATTTTTGGGAGTAAGTGAAAAGACTCTCCTTAAAGAAGAAATAGAAATCTCTAAAAAAATAAAATCATCTAATACTTTTAAAAATGCAACAGTGCTTGACAAGAAAAATTTTGAAAGCGCACTAAAAGAAGCAGAAAAAGTTTTAAAAGAATATAAATAAAAATTAAATAAAATAAAGTTAAAAGTAAAAAAAACCAGAGATGAAAACATCTCTGGTAATTTTTTTATTAATATTCAGATGCGAAGTTATCGAAATAACCTTGGATTAGAACTACTGGAGTTCCCTTGTCCCCAGATCCACTTGTTAAATCACATAGTGAGCCAAGTAGGTCTGTGATTCTTCTTGGAGTAGTTCCAAGAGTTTCGTTTCTTCCAACAAGGTTGTTGTCCTTGTGGGAAATTCTTTCTTTCATTGCTTGAGTTGCTGATTCTGAGTCTAGGTCCTTTAAGTCAGTGTCTGCAATGTATTTAATTTTAAGTTCGTTAGGTGTTCCAACAAGTCCTTCTGTGTGAGCAGGTGAAACTACTGGATCTGCAAGTTCCCAAATATGTCCAACTGGATCTTTGAAAGCTCCGTCTCCATAAATCATAACTTCGATTTGTTTGTTGTATTTGTCGATTAATTTCTTTTGAACTTCTTTAACGAATACCTCTCCATCTCTTGGGAAAAGTTTAAGTTTAGTTTCAGATGCGAAGTTTGATCCAAGTAGGCCGTACTCTTCGTTGTATCCGCTTCCGTTAATGGATTCGTTCATTATGTCGTCAAGTCCAAGCACAGTTTTTGCGCCTTCGTCTTTAAGTAGTCTTTTAAGTGCAAATCTTGTGTGAGTTGAGCAAACTAAAACTTCATCTGTGTAGTTTAAGATTGTCTTAGGATCATTTGAGAAGTGAATTTCTGCATTTCCTCCACAAATATCTTTGTAAAGTTTAACATAATCAATTCCTGTGAATTGGTGTTTTACTTCTTCGCCAAAAATTCTTCTGTAATCTTCTTCCTCTAAAACTTCTGTAAATGTGTTAATTTTTGTTTCGTATAGAAGGTTAGGATCCATAAGTGAATTGCCAACTTCATCAGAAGGATAAGAGAACAAAATGTGAATTTTCTTTCCGCTTTTTGCGATCCCTCTAAGTATTGTTGAAAATCTGTTACGGCTTAGAATAGGAAAAACTATTCCAATTTCTTTGTCAAATTTTCTTTTAATGTCTTCTGCGATTTCATCAGTTTCAACATAGTTATTTTGAGCTCTTGCAACTAGAGATTCAGTTACTGCTACAACATCCTTGTCGCGCATTGTAATATTTTCAGATTCAACGGCTTTTTCAATTGAATCAACTACAATATCAACTAAGTTATCTCCACTTTTTACTATCGGTGTACGTATACCACGTGCTACTGTTCCAATATATCTTTGCATATTTCCTCCTAATGATATAAATTACTTTTTTACTTCAAAATTATACACGAACATTGAAGAAATGTAAAATATTTTTTATAAAAAATTTAAAAAAATATAATTTATATTACAAATACAAGTAAAGTGAGATAATTGTGTGAAATTTTACAATTTTACTGTACATCTGTTACCATTTTGTAATATAATAATTGTGAAGTTTAGAAAGGTAGAAAAATGATAAAATTTGAGAATGTATTTAAAGAATATAGTAATGGCGTCATGGCCCTATCAAATATAAATCTCGAAATTCCAAAGGGAGATTTTGTATTTTTGGTAGGTTCTTCTGGTGCGGGCAAATCTTCTATGATTAAACTATTAATCCGCGAAGAGAAAGTTACGCGCGGAAAAATTACTGTCCAAGGCGACGACATTACGAAAATATCCAATTATATGATACCCAAGTTGAGAAGAAATATTTCAGTTGTCTTTCAAGACTTTAGGCTTTTGCCACGCAAGACAGTTTATGAAAATGTGGCATACGCATTGGAGATTCTAGGCGAATCTAAAAAGAACATAGATAAAGATGTAAAAGAGGCTCTTGAACTTGTAAACTTAACTGACAAGATGAAGTGTTATCCAAACGAAATTTCTGGTGGGGAGTCTCAAAGAGTTTCTATTGCAAGGGCAATTGTAAACAAGGCGCCGCATATAGTCTGCGACGAACCTACAGGAAACCTTGATGAACATACTGCCTGGGAGATTATGCAGGCACTTAAAAATATAAACGATGAGGGAACAACTGTTATAATGGCAACTCATGCCGCAAGTATTGTAGATAAATTTAACAAGAGAGTTGTTGCTTTAAAAGACGGAAATATCGTAAGTGATGTTAGAGAGGGCGGTTATTTTTATGAAAACTATTAGACAGCTCTTTAATATCATAAAAGAATCACTTGAGAGTCTTTGGCGAAACAGGGCAATGTCTTTAACTTCTACAATATCTATTGCTGCAATGCTAACTTTATTTGGCGTTGTAATGCTTATGATTGTGAATTTAAACACAATTATGTATCAGACGGGGGAAAAACTCGACAAAGTTGTGTTCTTCTTAAAGGACGATGCTCCTGTAGCTGATGTAAATGGTTTTATTAAAGAACTTTCAGAAAATGATAAAGTAAAGAGAGTTACTTATGTTACCAAAGATGAAGCTTTGGAAGATTTTAAAAAGGGTCTTGGCGATGACGCGACTCTTTTAGAAAATATTCCTGGAGGCAATCCGCTTCCAGACTCAATAACTGTAGAGATGAATGAACTTTCCTACGGAAAAGAAATCGAAGACAAATACTCTAATCTAAGCTTCATAGAAGATCACAATTATTATTACGATTTTGTGACTCAGATGATGAAGATTCAAAATGGAGTTAAGTATGTGGGGGCTGCCATAGTTTTAATCTTAGTGTTTGTGTCTGTACTTATTATTCACAATACTATTAAGATTGCCATTTCAAACAGAAGAAATGAGATTAACATAATGAAGTATGTCGGCGCGACAAACACATATATCAGAGGGCCTTTTCTGCTTGAGGGAGTGATATTTGGAGTTTTGGGAGCTCTTCTTTCAGGTGCTCTTACTATTAAGCTCTATGAAGTTCTCTACGAAAAGCTAAATCCTCAATTGTTTAATATTACAAATGTAGATTTAGTCTCTGCAAATATTGTAAGAGAAGACATATTTATTATATTTTTATGTATAGGTGTGGGGATTGGATTTTTTGGAAGTCTCTTCTCTACTAAAAAATTCTTAGATGTATAGGTGATAGTGTGGATAGAAATAAGAGGGCGCTTGCCCTTCTACTTGCTCTATTGGTGTCTATGCCAACAGGAGCTTTGGCAAAGAGTTCCAAGGAACTGACTGCTGAAAAAAATAAAAAACTTAATATGCAGACAGAGCTTAAAAATCAAATGAATGATCACAAGAAAAATATTTCTGTTGCAGAGGGCAAAAAGAAAACTGTATCCTCTGAAATAGATGAACTTGATGGACAAATTGCTGGAACATCTGCAAAGATTAATGATCTTCAAAAGGAAATAGACAGGTTAAACGGCGAAATAGCTGAGAACCAACAAAAATTAAACGAAGCGAACAAAAATCTAGAAGAGAAGACAGACCTCTTTAGGAAGAGAATTCGCGAGATGTACAAAAAAGGCAATATGGAATATCTTCAAGTTATTTTAAGCTCAAAAGATATTGAAGAATTACTTAGAAACAACCAAATTGTTTCATCAATTGCAGAAGCCGATAGAGATCTCCTAGACTATATCAAAGAGCAAATCGAAACAATTAAAGAAGTTGAACAAAGTCTAAAAGAAGATAGAAATAAAGTTGAGACAAATAGAATTGCCCTTGAAAGCGAAAAGGCAGAATATGAAGCTGCAGTCGAAGCAAAAAATGCTTACATGAAAGAGCTTGAGTCAAATATTGGACTTTATAGCGAAGAATATGAAAAAGCTGAAGCAAACTGGGCAAATCTTGACAAAGAAATAGCTCGACTTCAAAAAGAAATAACAGCTGAAAAACAAAAAGAACTTGCACGCACTATGCCAAGAAACAGAGACATAAGTGTAAGCTCAGCTCCAAGAAGCGGTGCAAATTACACTTGGCCACTTCCTGGTCACTTCTCTATATCTTCTCCTTATGGATATAGAACTCATCCAATACTTGGATACAGCAAGTTCCACTCTGGAATAGATATTCCTGCACCTGCTGGAACTCCCGTTGTTGCAGCAAAGGGTGGCACAGTAATTATGGCAAAGAACATGAGTGGCTATGGCAATGTGGTTATGATTGATCACGGCGACACTGTCACAGTTTATGCTCATAACTCTGCGTTTAATGTATCAGCTGGTCAACAAGTTAATGCTGGTGATGTTGTAAGCTTTGTAGGTTCAACAGGACTTTCAACTGGACCTCACCTTCACTTCGAAGTTAGAGTAAATGGCGCGACAGTAAATCCATTGGGATATGTATAATGAAGAAAAATAAAATATTAAAAATTTTGGCAGTTGTATTGTTGATTCTTACAACTGCTTTAATTACAAGAATTTTAACAGTAAGAACAATTCTAGGCGATGCGTCTTCTTATGCAAAGATGAATTACTTAGAAGATTATGTAAAGGAAAATTTTCTTTACAACAAAGAAATAAAACAAAAAGACCTTGAGGCTGGAAAGTTAAAGGGCCTTGTGGCAGGTCTTGGCGATCCTTATTCAGAGTATCTCACAAAGGAAGAGTTAACAAGTTTAAACGAGCAGACTAGCGGAAAGTTCCAGGGGATTGGAGTTATAATTTCTCCTAATGAAGATGGAACTGTTACAGTGGTCTCTCCTGTAAAGGGCTCTCCGGCAGAAGAGGCAGGCCTTGAGTCTGGAGATAAAATTTTAAAAATCGACGGCAAGGATTTTAACGCTGAAAAGATTAACGAAGCCTCAAAGGCAATTCGTGGAAAAGCCGGAACAGAAGTAAAACTTTTGGTCTTAAAGAGCAAGAACAATGAGACAAAAGAAATAAGCGTAAAAAGAGCTGAAGTAAAACTTGACTCTGTAATTTCTGATAGAATTGGAGACTTTGGCTACATCGGAGTCATAATGTTTGACGAAGAGACTGGAAGTGACTTTAAAGTTGCTCTTGATAAGCTCACAAATGATGGAGTTAAGGGAATAATCCTAGACTTAAGGGGCGACCCAGGCGGAGTGATTGATGGAGCTGTAGAAATTGGAGATGCAATTCTTCCAAAGGGAACTTTCGTGACACTAAAGGACAACAAGGACGAAATAGTCACAGAATATAAACTCGATGAAAATTACAACGACATAAATATGGTGGTTCTTGTAAATGAAGGATCAGCTTCTGCATCAGAAATTTTGGCGGGAGCGATAAAAGATTTAAAGAGAGCTCCACTTGTTGGACAAAAAACTTTTGGAAAGGGAATTGTCCAAACGGTAAGCAAATTCCCTGGAGGAGATGGAATTAAACTTACAACGGCAGAGTACTTTACTCCATCGGGAAAATCAATTCATAAAATTGGCATTGAGCCAGATTACAAGGTGGACTTGCCAGAGGACATCAAGGGAATAGGAATTGACTATAAAGACACCGACACACAACTTCAAAAAGCTATAGAATTATTAAAAGAAAATTCTAATAAATAATATAGAACTCATTTTGCGTGGCAAGATGAGTTTTTTCATGCCAAAATTAATGAAAATTAGAAAATATTCTTAATTTCCTTATTTAACATAATGATTGGGTAAAACTATAAATGAGATTATATTAAATAGGAAGGCAGGGGTGGTAAAATGAAAATAACAGTTATTCAATGCGAATTAGTTTTAGGTGATGTTAAGAAAAATTTTGAGATAGCAGAAGACGCAATAAAAAGTGCAGCAGAAGAGAAGAGCGACGTAGTGGTGTTGCCTGAGCTTTGGGATGTATCTTTCTTCCCAAAAAATGTTAGGGACCTAGCCGATGTAGAAGGCAGAAGAACTAAAAAATTTTTAGAAGAATTGTCGAAAAAATACAATATAAATATTGTAGGTGGTTCTGTTGCCAACATAATAGATGGTAAACTCTACAACACTTGCTATATTTATGATAGAAATGGAAAAGAAGTTGGAATGTACAACAAGGTGCATTTATTTTCTCCATCAGGTGAGCACGAAATATTTTCTGCTGGAGATAAGCTTGTGACTTTTGAACTTGACGGTGTGAAGTGCGGAGTTAGCATTTGCTATGACGTTAGGTTCGTCGAGTGGGTCAGGATGAATGCTCTTAAAGATATCGAGATATTTTTCTTGCCAGCTGCTTGGCCAGATGTTAGGACAATGCACTGGGACACTTTAAACAGGGCGAGGGCAATTGAAAATCAAATGTTTGTTGTCTGTGTAAACAGTCTTGGCAAAGCCTATGATACGAAATTTGGTGGACACAGCGCCATAATAGACCCTTGGGGAGAGTATGTTATAAAGCCAAACGAAGAGGTTGGTAATTTTACAGGTGAAGTGGACCTAAGTGTGATAAAGGGAATTAGAGAGAGCATAAATGTATTTAGAGATAGAAGGCCTGAACTTTATAAATTTTAAGGAGGAAATATGAAAACTTTAAATTTTATTTGTAACGATGAGAAATTAGAATTTAATTACGACAAGTGCTTTGCCATAGGTTATGCTGGCAGAAATATTGAAAAAACTAAAGAGCACATTGACGAACTTGAAAGGGACCTTGGCGTCAAACCTCCAAAATTTATTCCTACGATTTTTGAATGCTCAAAGGAAATTGTGACTCAAGATAGCGATTTAAAATTTGTGGGAGAGAGAACTTCTGGTGAGTGTGAGTATGTAATTCTTTTGGCAGAAGACGAAATCTATATAACAGTTGGGTCTGACCACACAGATAGAGACCTTGAAAGTGTAAATATTTTTAAATCAAAACAAGTTTGTCTAAAGCCACTGGCAAAAGAAGCGTGGAAATATGACGAAGTTAAAGATCATTGGGACGATATAAAATTAAATTCTTATACAACTGTTGATGGAAAAGAAGTTTTGTATCAAGAGGGAACTCTTGGGGACATACTTCCAGTCGAGAAGATTTTAAGTGAATTAGAAAAGAGAATAGGAGATGTCAAAAACTCTGTAATATTTTCTGGGACAGTTCCAACAAAAGACGGATTCGTATTTGGAGATGACTTCAGAGCAGAATTAATTGATGAGATATTAAATAGAAAAATCGAATTTAAGTACTACGTAAATGTAATCGCAGAAGACGAAAGATAGTTTAAATTTAACGAGAGATGTTAGAGTATAATTTAGATTTTTGACAAGTTAAGCTTGGTATCTTGAAGTAAAATATAATATTTTCAGACAATCATTAAGTTAATTGTCGGGGACCATCGACAAAGCTCAAGAAATCTTATCTCATTACAGAAATTGGAAAGGTTCATACTTTGAGAGATCTGAAAATCACAAACTCGCTTCGCTCAAACAGTGTGATTTTTATGCGTTTGCTTCAAGTTGAACTTTCTACAATTTCTTCCATAGGATAAGATCTCTTTAGAGCTTTGTTAATTTGCAACTAGTCTCAAAGCAATCATTAATTTGATTGTCTTTTTTATTGTACAACTGAACAAAAGTTTGTTATCATTGAACTAGGGTATAAATTATCCGTTCAGATTATAAATAATTTACAAATGAGTATTTATTGAATATACTTTATTTGTTACTTATCTTTTAAAGGTGATTATATGAAATTTAAAATTCATTCTGATTATAAACCTACTGGCGACCAACCACAGGCAATTGAAAAGCTTGCCGACGGAATTAAAAAGGGTTACAAGCACCAAAATCTTTTGGGAGTTACGGGTTCTGGCAAGACCTTTACTATGGCAAATGTAATAGAGAAAGTTCAGAAGCCCACCCTTGTAATTGCACACAACAAGACCCTTGCATACCAACTCTGTTCCGAGCTTAGGGAATTTTTCCCCGAAAACGCCGTGGAATATTTTGTGTCCTACTACGACTACTATCAACCTGAGGCTTATGTGCCTGGGACTGATACTTTCATCGAGAAGGACTCATCAATAAATGATGAAATAGATAAACTTCGTCACTCTGCGACAATGTCCCTATTCGAGAGAAAAGATGTAATAATCGTAGCATCTGTATCTTGCATATACGGACTGGGTGACCCGATTGACTATGAGAACTTGGCAATTTCCCTAAGACCTGGAATGATACGCGACAGAAACGAAGTTATGTCAAAGCTTGTGGACATTCAATATGTTAGAAATGATTATGAATTCACCCGTGGAACTTTTAGAGTTCGCGGTGACATTTTAGATATTTTTCCTGCATCATCTTCTGAAAATTCCATAAGAGTTGAATTTTTTGGCGATGAAATTGACAGGATTTCTGAAGTAAATGCACTAACTGGTGAAGTGATTGCACACTTAAACCATGCCTTTATCACTCCGGCATCTCACTTTGCAACTTCTGAAGAAAAAGTTCAAAGGGCGATTGTCACTATTGAGGAAGAGCTTGAAGAAAGGCTTAAAGTTTTAAAAGATCAAGAAAAACTTTTGGAAGCTCAAAGGCTTGAACAGAGGACGAGATACGACCTTGAAATGCTTAGCGAAATGGGATTTTGTTCTGGAATAGAAAATTATTCAAGGCACTTATCTGGAAGAGCACCTGGTTCACGTCCCTACACTTTGATTGACTATTTTCCAAAGGACTTTTTGACAATTATAGACGAGTCGCACCAAACAATTCCCCAAATTCGCGGAATGTATAATGGCGACAGGGCGAGAAAAGAGACTCTTGTGGAATACGGCTTTAGACTTCCATCAGCACTTGATAACAGACCTCTTAGGTTTAACGAGTTTGAGAGCATGATGAATCAGTGCGTCTATGTATCTGCAACACCTGGCCCTTATGAACTTGAACACACTGAGCAGCAAGTAGAACAACTTATAAGACCTACTGGACTTCTTGATCCAGTAATCGAAGTGCGTCCAATTAAAAATCAAATCGACGACATTGTAAAAGAAATCGACGAGACAATTGAAAGAAGCGAGAGAGTTTTAATCACAACCCTCACTAAAAAAATGGCAGAGGATTTGACAAAATATTTAAAAGAAGTGGGCTACAAGGTAACTTACATGCACTCCGACGTCGACACATTGGAGAGAATGCAGATTATTAGAGACCTAAGGCTTGGAAAATACGACGTTCTAGTTGGCATAAACCTCTTGAGAGAGGGGCTTGACCTGCCTGAGGTTTCAAGGGTATGCATACTTGACGCAGATAAGGAAGGATTTTTAAGATCAGTCACATCACTTATCCAAACTGCAGGGCGTGCTGCCAGAAATGCAGATGGCAAGGTAATAATGTATGCCGATGAGATTACAAATTCCATGAGAATTACTATTGACGAAACTGCAAGAAGGCGTAAAATACAAGACGAGTACAATAAAGAGCATGGAATTATTCCAAAGACTATTAAAAAAGAAATAAGAGATGTAATTAACACTTCAATTGCTGCCGAAGAACAAATAGACTTTGACACGAGCGAAGAAGAATTTACAAAGGATGAAATTTCTGCTATGATTGAAGCTCTAAAACCAGAGATGTATAGAGCTGCCGAGGAGCTTGACTTTGAAAAGGCGGCAGAAATTCGAGATAAAATTAAGGAACTTAAAGAGAAGAAAAAAGAAGCAATAGTATAGGTGATACTTTGAACGACGAAATAATCATAAAGGGAGCGAGGGTCCACAACTTAAAAAATGTGGACCTCAAAATTCCGAGAAATAAATTTGTTGTCTTTACTGGACTTTCAGGATCGGGCAAGTCTTCCCTTGCTTTTGACACAATTTATGCTGAGGGGCAAAGAAGGTATGTCGAATCCCTATCTTCCTACGCAAGACAGTTCTTGGGACAGATGGATAAGCCCGAAGTGGATTACATTGAGGGCATGAGCCCTTCAATTTCAATTGACCAAAAGACCACATCCAAAAATCCACGTTCAACTGTTGGGACTGTAACAGAAATTTACGACTACTTGAGACTTTTGTATGCAAGAGTGGGTCACGTATTCTGTCCAGAATGTGGCGAAGAAATTTCTTCATACACAATTGATCAAATGGTCGACGAAATTATGAAGCTAGAGGACAGGACGAGAATCCAAATTCTTTCCCCAATTGTAAGGCACAGAAAGGGACAACATAAAAAAGTATTTGAAAAGATAAAAAAAGAGGGATTCCTTCGTATATTTGTCGATGGTGATATGCACGACATTGACGATGAAATTGAACTTGACAAAAATAAATACCACGACATCGACATAGTTGTAGATAGAATTATTGTAAAGGAAAATATCGAGTCGCGTCTTGCTGACTCCCTTGAAATTGCAACTAATATGGGAGATGGAATTGCAAAAATAAATGTAATTGATGGAGAAGATTTAGTCTTTTCCACAAAACTTGCATGCCCTCACTGCAACATTATTATTGAAGAAGTTACTCCAAGGTCATTTTCTTTTAACTCTCCACTAGGAGCTTGTGATGAGTGCAATGGACTTGGATTTTCGAAGGAAGTCTCAAGAGATTTAGTCATTCCAAATAAGGAACTTTCAATCGAAGAGGGCGCAATTGCGTGTTACTCAACATCAAAGGGAACTTATTATTTTGAAATAATATCTCACATTGCAAAAAAATTTAAATTCAGCACCAAGGAGCCAATTAAAAATGCACCGAAAGAATTTTTAGATGCAATTTTTGAGGGCTACGACGGAAATTTGTCCTTCGAATACGACTCCTATTTCTCTGGAAGAAAGAGATATTCAGGGGGATTTGAAGGAATATCAAGAAATTTAAAGAGAAGATACACTGAATCTAGCTCAAACAGAATGATTGATAGAATTGACGAGTTTATGGAAGAAGTGCCCTGTCCAAAATGTCACGGGGCAAGACTTAAAGAAACGTCTCTTTCTGTAAAAGTTGGAGGACTAAATATTTTTGAACTTCAACAGCTTTCCATCGACAAGTCTTTGGAATTTTTTGAAAGTTTAGAGCTTTCAAAGAACGAAAAGATAATTGCAACAGAGCTATTAAAGGAAATAAAATCGAGACTTTCGTTTTTGGTAAATGTTGGACTAGATTATTTATCACTGTCGCGAATGGCAGGAACTCTTTCAGGAGGAGAGGCACAGAGAATTAGACTTGCAACACAAATTGGTTCGCAACTTGTTGGAGTAATTTATGTACTTGATGAGCCGAGCATTGGACTTCACCAAAGAGACAATGCAAAACTCCTAAAGTCACTTCGCGAACTTACAGACATTGGTAACACATTAATCGTCGTAGAACACGATGAAGACACGATGTTTGAAGCTGATGAGATTGTAGACATTGGACCACTTGCCGGTGTCGGCGGTGGAAAAATCGTCGCACAGGGAACAGCCGAAGAGATAATGAAAGTGCCAGAGTCCATAACTGGTGCCTATCTAAGTGGCAGAAAGAAAATCGAAGTGCCAGAAGTAAGAAGACCTTCAAAGGGAGAATATATAGAAGTAATTGGCGCAAGCGAAAACAATTTAAAAAACATTGATGTGAAGTTTCCACTTGGTCAATTTGTCTGCGTAACTGGAGTTTCTGGTTCGGGCAAGTCTTCGCTAATTAACGAAATTTTGTATAAATCATTAGCACAAAAAATAAATAAATCAAAAGTAAAGCCAGGTAAACACAAAGAAATTTTGGGGATAGAACACATCGACAAGATTGTCGACATCGATCAGTCGCCAATTGGAAGGACTCCTAGGTCAAACCCTGCAACTTATACGGGAGCTTTTGATTTAATAAGAGATATATTTGCCAACACTAATGAGGCGAAGATGCGCGGTTACAAGAAGGGAAGATTCTCCTTTAATGTAAAGGGCGGAAGATGCGAAGCCTGCAAGGGCGACGGAATCTTAAAAGTTGAGATGCACTTCTTGCCCGATGTATATGTGCCTTGTGAAGTTTGCAAGGGCAAGAGATACAATCGCGAGACTCTTGAAGTTAAGTACAAGGGCAAAAATATAAGCGATGTATTAAATATGACAGTGGACGAAGCAATAGACTTTTTCGAAAATCACGAGAGAGTTCTAAGAAAGCTTGAGACTCTAAGAGATGTTGGACTTTCTTATATAAAGCTTGGACAGTCTTCTACTGAACTTTCCGGTGGCGAGGCGCAGAGAATTAAACTTGCAACAGAGCTTTCAAAAAGAGCAACAAGAAGGACTTTATATATTTTAGATGAGCCAACGACAGGACTTCACTCAGAAGATATAAATAAACTTATAAAAGTTTTGGACGAACTTGTAGACAGAGGAAATACTGTCATCACAATTGAGCACAACTTAGACGTAATAAAATGTGCTGACTATATTATAGATTTGGGACCTGAAGGTGGAGACGGAGGCGGAGAGATAATCGCCACTGGAACGCCAGAAGAAATTGTGAAATGTGAAAATTCATATACTGGACAATTTTTAAAAAGTAAATTAGAGGTGAAAGATGAAAAATAAATTTATTATATTAGCTCTTGCAATTCTACTCATCCCCAGCAATATTTTTGCAGCTGGATTTGTTCGTGAGAATAATTTTATGAACAAGAGTGGGTCAGATAGAGTTGCTGAGACAAAAAAGTGGCAGGCACAGATGAACCTTCCTGTCACAGGTCGCGTTGATGAAAAGACAAAGACTGCTCTTTACACACCAAACTACGAAGTCTATGACATGGTGGTAAATGCTCCAACAAATGATGTGTGGATAAGTGTAAACAAATCGAGAAGAATTTTAACTGTCTATAGGGGCAAACAGTCCATTGGAAAGTTCCCCGTAACACTTGGCACAAGCAGCACGCCAACACCAAGTGCAAAGGCAACTATAATAAATAAACATGTAAACCCAGCTTGGGGAGGAATGGGCGGCAAGTACACTCCCGTTGCTGCAAATGATCCTAACAATCCACTTGGCGAAAGATGGATGGGTCTTAAGATTCCAGGAAAGAGCGGTTACGGAATTCACGGCAACATCAAGCCGCTTCAAATTGGAGGGTACTACTCAAATGGTTGCATAAGGATGTACAATTACGACATCGAAAACTTTGTGTTCCCAACAATGAAAGTCGGCGCTCCAGTTTGGATAGGTACAGATAATGAACTCGAGTCTTGGGGACTTTATCAATTCTCAAGAATTAAAAAGGACGAGCCAAAGCCTACTCCAAAACCTGAACCAAAACCAGAAGAGCCAAAAGAATTCCCAGCACAGGAACTTCTAGAATTTTAATAATAAGCCTGCAGAAAAACTGTAGGTAAAATCTTAATAAAAGTCAAGAAATCTCATCTCATTACAGAAACCCAGAGAGCTCATACTTTTGCAAATCTGAAAATCACAAACTCACTTCGTTCAAACAGTGTGATTTTTATTCGTTTGCTTCAAGTTGAACTTCCTACAATTTCTTCCATAGGATGAGATTTCTTTAGACCTTTATAAGCTATGTATGTACGACCTGCAGAAAAAACTGCAGGTTTTTTGTTTAAGTAGTTAAAAATTGTAAAGACTCTTTTTAAAAATTATTATAATTTACAGTGATAAATTAAAAAATAGTCCAAATATATTGAAAATAAATAATCTTTGAGTTATAATATCTTTTAAATTTACTAAGGAGGCCTTAATCTTGGATTTCAATGGTAATCTGAAGAGCGTTTGGAATAAAATTGATAAGTCATCAAATTTTTCCAAAAGTTTAAGATGATCCCATTTTGTACGGCGGATCTTAAGAAAATGGGAGGTAAAAATGAAAAAAACTTTAAATATTTTATTGATCGTATTATTGGCTTTGGGACTTGTTGCATGTGGCGGCTCAAATAAAAAAGAAAATGCTGAAAAAGATGCAAAAGAAAATAATACAGCAGTTGCTGAAGATGCAAAAAATAATTCCAACGAGGACATGATAAAAGTCGACATCGACGAAGAAGGAGATACTATTAAAGCCATCAAAGAAAAGGGCAAAATAGTTCTTGGAACTTCTGCTGACTATCCACCAATGGAATGGATATCATACGACGGTGGTAAGGAAGAGTACAAGGGTGTTGATATTGAAATTGCAAAGACAATTGCAAATTCACTTGGCGTTGAGCTTGAAGTTAAAAACATGGCCTTTGAAGGACTTATTGCTTCACTAAAAAGTGGAGATGTTGACTTTGTTCTTGCAGGTATGGCAGCAGACGAGGACAGAAAGAAAGAAGTTGACTTCTCTGAACCATATATCGAAGGAGAACAAGTTCTATTAGTCCTTGATGAAAACAAAGACAAATACAAAACATTCGATGACTTAGAAGGAAAAACAATCGGAACACAACTTGGTTCAATCCAACAAAAATTTGCTGAAGAAAAATATGGATCAAATGTTAAGGGATTCGACCTAAACAACGTAATCATCGAACAACTTAAAAATAAATCAATTGATGTGGCATTCTTGTCAGAAATACCAGCAAAACAATTTGCAAGCATTGCTGATGGCCTTTCAATCGTAGGAGATTTAGGAATCGAAAAAGAACCAGGACAAGCAGTTGCAACTAAAAAAGGTGATGACGATTTGACAAAGGCAATTTCAAAAATCGTCAAAGAATTAAAAGATTCAGGTCAAGTAGACAAATGGCTTGATGAGTATATTGAAATATCCAACGAAGAAGCTGGAAAATAATTAAATAGTCCCTACATATGTGGGGACTTTTTTTAGAGAGAAGGAGACATTATGACTTTTATAACGAATCAGATAGAATTTTTGAGCAGATATCTTCCGTCTTATTTGAGAGGGGCACTTACTACAATCGAGCTTTCTGTAGTTGGAGTAATACTTGGACTTACTCTTGGTATTCTTCTAGCTCTCATGAAGATATCCAAGAGTAAATTTTTAAATATACTTTCGGGAGCTTACATCGAAATAGTAAGGGGCACACCGATGCTTGTTCAAATTGTAATAGTTTACTTTGGATTAAAGCAAATAATTCCCGACTCACTTGCATTTTTAAAGGCACCGATGTTTTTGTGTTCCCTATCAATTTCACTTAACTCAGCTGCCTATGTTGCAGAGATTATAAGATCTGGAATTAACTCAGTAGACATTGGACAGATGGAAGCGGCAAGGTCCTTGGGACTCAGTCACAAGATGGCAATGAGAAAGGTAATCATGCCACAGGCTGTTAAAAATATTTTGCCTGCACTTGTAAATGAATTTATAACTTTAATTAAGGAATCATCAATTACTTATACAGTTGGAGTTGCAGAGCTAATGTATGCAGGAAAGAGCATTTCATCAAGCACCTATGCCCTTACTAAACCCTTTGTCTACGTTGCGATTATTTATTTTATAATGACATTTTCACTATCCAAGGCTATGGGAGTTCTTGAAAGGAGACTGGCTAATGATTAAAGTAGAAAACCTCAAAAAAACTTTTGGAGATAACGAAGTCTTAAAGGGAATCAATGAGGAGATAAAAGACGGCGAAGTAGTAGTAATAATTGGACCGAGTGGAAGCGGAAAATCTACTTTTTTAAGATGTATGAATCTTTTGGAAAAGCCAACTTCTGGAAAAATTTTTGTAGATAATGTGGAAATAACTGATCCAAAAATCGACATAAATTCCGTGCGTGAGAACATGGGAATGGTGTTTCAATCTTTTAACCTTTTTAACAATCTAAATATTATAGATAACATCACTCTGGCACCGACTCTCGTTAAAAAAATTCCAAAAGATAAGGCAGAAGATACTGCAAGGACACTTTTAAAAAGAGTTGGACTTCCGGAAAAAGAAACAGTCTTTCCAAAGTCACTTTCTGGTGGACAAAAACAGAGAATCGCAATAGCAAGGGCGCTTGCAATGAATCCAGAAGTTATGCTCTTTGACGAACCTACTTCTGCTCTTGACCCAGAAATGGTTGGAGAAGTTTTGGACATTATGAAGGACCTTGCCCGCGACGGAATGACAATGGTTGTCGTGACACATGAGATGGGCTTTGCAAGAGAAGTGGGAGATAGAATTCTATTTATGGCAGATGGCTATATTGTAGAGAGTGGAACTCCAGAAGAAGTCTTTGGAAATCCTAAACACGAGAGAACACAAAACTTCTTGGCAAAAGTATTGTAGGTGTAATATGTACTCAGAAAAATTATTAGAAAGTATTGATAAATTTAAAGAAGAAGCTTACGCACTAAACTTTGATTTGGCAGAGAATCCAGAAATTTCTGAAAAAGAATTTGAATCATCTAAAAAAATCGTAAAACTTCTAAAGAAACATGGAATTGATGCAGAACTAAACTTCTGCGGGTTTGAAACTGCATTCTTTGGGCATGTAATCAAAAAAGAAAATGCCAAGGCAAACTTTGCAATATTAGTTGAGTACGACGCGCTTCCTGATATTGGACACGGCTGTGGTCACTCAGCAAGTTGTGGGATTTCAATTTTATCGGCGCTCGCCCTTAAGGATAACGAAGATGAAATTGACGCAAACATCGACATAGTTGGAACTCCTGGCGAAGAGGACGAGGGGCTAAAGAGTCCCATGGCAGATATGGGCGTCTTTGACAAGTACGACGCAGTAATAATGGTTCACTTGACTTCAGGTGTTAACAAACCAAATGCAAAACTGCTTGCCCTTGACACATACGAAATAACATTTAAGGGCACACCTGCACACTGTGCCGGCGCACCTTGGGAGGGAAGATCTGCACTTGATGGGCTTATGCTTTCGATTCACGCCTTTGACATGATGAGAAAGTCGCTAAGACCTGGCGCAATTGTGGAAGGAATTGTCTTAAACGGGGGAAGCGCTCCTGGAATGATTCCAGAATTTGCTAAGGCAAAATATGCCTTCCGCGCAAGAAATTATTCAGAAGTGAAAGATGAAATGATGCCTTGGGTAAAAGATATACTAAATGGCTGTGCCAAGGCGACACAGACTCAATATGAGCTTGAGACTTTCGGCTACACATTTAGGGACATGGTCTACAACCAAACTGGAACGGATTTAATAAAAGAAATTATGCAGGATCATAATTTGGAATACGAGGAGACGGATGTTGCCGACGGATCATCTGACATTGGAAGCATAAGCTACAGAGCTCCAGCATTTCATCCATACATTTCAATATCAAAAGAAGAAATTCCATTTCACACAAAGGCCGTGGCAGACTTTGTAAAGTCTGATGGCTCAAAAGATGTAATCGATAAGGGAGCGACAATAATTTTAGAATTCTTTGGAAGACTTTTAGAAAATCCAGAGAAAATTCACAAGATTAGAGAAGAATTTGAAAAATCAATTGAAGAGAACTAAAGAAGGAGTTATTATGACAGTAACTTTTCCATCAAATTTTATAGCAACGATCCTTTGGATTATAGTCTACATCATGAATACCTACAAAAATCCAAAGAAGATGATTTTGACATTAATAATTGGAAGCGTCATAACCTTTATAGCTCTAGGTGTAATAATAGGTATAATTTTAACAGTAATGGATCCGTCTTATCATATGAGTTTTAAAAATTTTTTTGATTTTGAATTATTTTTTAACTCAATAGGAACCTTCTGCACACTTTATATAATTCGAAAAATTACCTTTAAAAAATAAATAAGGAAGATGAAGAAAATAAAAGCACTGTTAAAGTTTAAACTTTACGCAGTGCTTTATTTTATTTAAACTTAGACTATCGTAAATTTTTTGTTTTGACTATACATATAAAAAACGTGGTGATATTATAATAATATGGTGAAGCGAAAAGTATTTGATGATTGGAGTTTTTA
>NZ_JBMNPQ010000018.1:0-24316 GCF_050943655.1 Peptoniphilus sp.
TAAAGAGAAAACTTTGAGGAGAAACTCCAAAGCACAATTTGGAAAAGACGATGACACATCGCTTGAATACTTTGCAGATCCTTCGGCGCGAAAAATAAATTTTTCTTGCTCAGGATGACGCCTGATGGGGTGTTATTTCTAAAACACTCTTAAATCAAAAAAATTACTTTCTATTATTTTTTGTCATAACACTTACACTCTGTCATCCCGAGCGTCAGTCTAGGGATCTGTAGGTCTGTGGTGCGATGTGTTTTCGTTTTAATGAGAAAACTTTGAGGGGAAACTTCATAACGCAACTTGGTAAAGACGATGACACATCGCTTGAATACTTTGCAGATCCTTCGACGCGAAAAATAAATTTTTCTTGCTCAGGATGACGCCTGATGGGGTGTTATTTTAAAAAACTGTTAAATCATAAAAATTACTTTTTTTAACTTGTGGCACAGTCACGACTTTCTACGAGTATAACCTCTACATTCCGTCATCCCGAGCGTCAGTCGAGGGATCTGTAGAGTCGCTATGGCGATGTGTTTTCGTTTTAATGAGAAAGTCTTAACATTTAAATTTTAAATATACTTATTTCAAAACTGCGTTTTGTATTCCTAATGCGAGGAAGGGAAGGGGGCTTCCGCTTTCGCGCTGCGATTGTCCCCTTCCCTCTCCTCGCGCTCTAACCTAACCCCCAACGCCCACTTCGGAGAACGCGTTGAACTTATCGGACTGTTTAAGCATCCGCAAAAAGCCTAAATTTCATAACTCGCAGACTGTGATTTTCGTTAAGTTTTTTCTCTTATAGCTTTTTTCTTTAATTCGTAGCATTTATTGTTGTTCGCTCAAACAAATGAAATTTTTAACGGCTTTTTGCGAAACTCTATTACCTCAAATGACTCCAAAACGCTGATGATGAAGAGAAAATCACAATAAGACGACACAATAACTGATTAAATCCTGCAAGGCATCTATACACCCTCCCACTCCGTCAATAACTTTATTACTAACTTATTACAAAACATCTGCGCGGGGGCTATTTTATTGAATGAAATATGGCGATAGAGTATAATATTATTAAAAAAGTAGCAAGTTTAAACTCTTTTTGTTTGGATTGTCATAAATTTTTTTAAAAGTGGGAGGTATTTTTTTGAAAAAGTTTTTGGGGCTTATCTCCATTTTTTTAATTTTATTTACAGGTGTTTGGGCAGCTGAAGAGATTCAGGTAGTTCTCGAGCAACCTGCGTTTTCTTCTGCCGAGAGCGGAAAAAATTTAAAATACAATTTGTTAGTCAATTTGCCCGAAGGATATAATGAAAAGTTTTCTTCTTTTTCTGTCACTGTACTTATGGACAAAAATTTAAGTGTTTCAGGCACTAAGTTAGTTTCACAAGAAGAGGTTAAGGGAAAGGTCGATGTCAGAACTACTTCAATTGCCGGCAAAGATCAAAATATTGTTACTCTTAATGTAAATGACTTGGGCGCAATTGATGACAAAAATATTAATCTTGAAATCAACACTAAGGTAAAGAACAATATCAGCTCAGGCAACAATTTAAAGAATTCCTTCGTGTTATCTTATGTGGACAAGAAGGGCAACTCTCAGTCTGACCAAAAAAATCTTGAGTCATCTACTAAGACTCAAAATGGAAAGTTAAAAATTTTAGATGTCTACACAAACACTACTGAAATTTCAGGTGTTGCTGAAAAAAATGCAAATGTAAAGCTAGATATTGATTCTAAATTCTACAAGGAAGTAGAAGCTGATAATGATGGCAATTTTAAATTTAAAGTTAACGAATTAAAAGAGGGAACTGTGCTTCACTTTACTTCTACTACAAAGGGCACTAGTGCAACTCTTGACTATATCGTAAAGCCTCAAGAGGACTCATATAAATCAGATAATCTAGTAGATGAGAAGAAACAAAGCGACGAGGATTTATACAAAACTATCAAGTCCCTATATAAACTAAGTGACTTAGTTGACTTTGCAAAGGAAGTTCCAACAGTTAGAACTACTGTGCAAAATGAAAAGAGACTAAAGGCTGCCATTGCATCTAGTGAATACGTGATTGTAAAAGATGAAGTTAGCTCAAAAGATATTGAAAACAGCTCAAAGGAACTTCTCAGTGCAATTAAAGAAGTTCGCGTTCCTTACATGAACGGCATTTCAAAGGATACTTTTAAGCCAGACAAAAAGATGACAAGAGCTGAGGCTGCTTCAGTGTTAAAGAGAATTATTGCACCAGAAAAAACTGTAAGTGATTTTTCTTCTTTCTCTGACATAAAAAGTGATGCGTGGTATAATGATGACATTGTGTTTATCGAAAAAGAAGGTTTAATCTCTGGATTCGATGACGGAACTTTTAGACCAAATGATGAGATGACAAGAGCTCAGTTTGCATCACTTATTGCAAATTATCTAAAACTTGAAGATAATGGAAGTGGAGCTAACTTTAGTGATGTTAAAAATCACTGGGCAAAAAAATCAATCGACATGCTATCAAGTCGCGGAATTATGAATGGCAAGAGCAAGGACAAGTTCTATCCAGACGATAAGATTACAAGGGCAGAGGCTGCCACAACTTTTAATAAGATATTAGATAGAAATATTAATAAGTCATTTATAGACAAGTATGGAGTAAATCCTTTTAAGGATTTAAACAAGGATCACTGGGCTTATTATCAAATTATAGAAATTACAGCAAACTAGAAAGGAAGTTAAAATGTCAAAAGTTAGAGTAAGATTTGCACCAAGTCCAACAGGATATTTACACATTGGTGGACTAAGAACAGCACTTTATAATTATCTTTATGCCAAAAAACATGGCGGTGAAGCAATTTTAAGAATTGAAGATACAGACAGAACTCGTTATGTTGAAGGGGCAATTGAAAATTTAATTGAGTCTTTAAAGTGGGCAGGAATTGAGCACGACGAAGGTGTGTGTCTTGAAGATGGAAAAGTAGTACAAAAGGGAGATTATGGCCCATACATTCAATCAGAAAGACTTGATATTTACAAAAAATATGTGGACAAGTTAATCGAAGATGGACACGCTTATTACTGCTTCTGCTCAAAGGAAAGACTAGATAATTTAAGAGAAGAACAAAGAATTAAGGGAAAAGTTCCAAAGTACGACGGACTTTGCAGGGGAATTCCACTAGAAGAAGCTAAAAAGAGAGTCGAAGCTGGCGAAGAGTATGTTGTTCGTCTAAAACTTCCTAAAGATAGAGACATCGTGTTTAACGACTTAGTTCGTGGCAAGGTTACAATAAATTCTGACGAGATGGACGACCAAGTTCTTATGAAGTCTGATGGATTCCCAACTTATCACATGGCAGTTGTTGTCGACGACCACCTAATGGGAATTACTCATGTTGTAAGAGGCGAAGAGTGGTTGCCATCAACTCCAAAGCACGTGTACCTATACGAATGTTTGGGATGGGAAGCTCCAACTTTTGTTCACCTTCCAACAGTTTTAAATAAAGACAGAAAGAAACTTTCCAAGAGACAAGGCGACGTGTCTGTTGAAGACTTCAAGAAGAGAGGATACCTTCCTGAAGGAATTGTAAACTACCTTGCACTAGTTGGTTGGTCTCCAGAAGATGGCGAAGAAATTTTGACAATGGACGAATTAAAAGAAAAATTCGACTTCGACAGAGTTGGCAAGAGCGGTGGAATTTTTGACACAGATAAGCTTAACTGGGTTAACTCTCACTACATCAAGTCCTACGACTTGGACAAGCTTGCAAAACTTTCTATTCCATTTGTTGTAGAATCTGGACTTATGACTGAAGAAGAAATAAATAAAGACTTCGAGTGGTTTAAAATTTTAATCGACACAGTTAGAGAAGCAATTGATAAACTTGAAGACATTCCAGAGCACATTAAATTCATCTTCGGCGACATCGAAATCACAGAAGAAGATGCAAAAAATGAACTTTCACAAGAACATGTGCCTGCACTTTTAGACTCTTTTATCAAAATCGTAAAGTCTCACGACGAAATCGACATGGACGTTGCAAAGGGACTTATGAAAGAAGTTCAAAAAGATTCTGGCGTAAAGGGTAAAAAACTTTACATGCCAGTTAGAGCTGCAATTTCAGGAAATGTTCATGGACCAGAGATGCAAAATATAATTTATCTACTAGGAAAAGACAAGATGATTGAAAGGGCAGAAAAAATTAAAAACAGTCTATAAAATATGATCCAACAGGAGAAATCTTGTTGGATTTTTTATTTAAAATTTTATAAGTCTTGCAATTAATTTTAAAATTGACATATATGAATTTTGTTTTTATTTGCAACTTAAAAAACCAACTACTAATATGATATAATCTAGTTATTGATGATTAATAACGAGGTGTAACGTGAAAAAAACTATTAGAGATTATGATTTTAATGGCAAGACTGCCTTAGTTAGAGTAGATTTTAATGTACCTGTTAAAGATGGAGTTGTTACAGGCGACGACAGAATTGTAAAGGCACTTCCAACAATAAACTATTTATTGGATAATGGTGCAAAAGTTGTTCTTATGAGTCACTTGGGTCGTCCAAAGGGCAAGTACAACAAAGACATGTCAATGGAAGTTGTTGCAAAGAAAACTTCTGAGCTTCTTGGAAAAGATGTAAAGTTCATTGCATCAAAAGAAGTTGTCGATGATGAAGTAGTCGAAGAAGTTAAAAATTTAAAAGAGGGAGAAGTTGCCCTTCTTGAAAATTTAAGATTTAACCCTGGCGAAGAAAAAAACGACGCTGACTTTGCAAAAAAACTTGCAAGCCTTGGTGATATTTTTGTAAACGATGCTTTTGGAACTGCTCACAGAGCTCACGCATCCAATGTTGGAGTTACAAAATTCTTGCCATCAGCTGCAGGACTTTTAATTGAAAAAGAAATCAAGTACTTCGACGAAGCTCTAGAAAATCCAAAGAGACCTTTTGTTGCAATTCTTGGTGGATCAAAAGTATCTGATAAAATTGGCGTAATCGAAAACCTTTTGGACAAGGTTGACGCTCTAGTAATTGTTGGGGCAATGGCAAATACATTCTTAAAGTCAAAGGGACTAGAAGTTGGAAAGTCACTTGTTGAAGACGACAAGCTTGACCTTGCAAGAAGCATAATGGCAGAAGCAATTGAAAAATCTGTTGACTTGATTTTGCCAGAAGATGTAGTTGTTGCAAAAGAAATTAAGGAGAATGCTAAATCAAGAACTGTTGAACTTAGTGAAGTAGACGAAGACGAGATGATTTTAGACATTGGACCAAAATCAGTTGACAAGATAAAAGATACTCTTAAAGAGGCAAACACTGTAATTCTAAACGGCCCTTGTGGAGTTTTTGAAATTGAAGAATTTTCACACGGAACAATGGCACTTGCAAAGGCTCTTGCAGAAATCGACGCGACAGTAATTGTAGGAGGCGGAGATTCTGTATCTGCTGTTGAAAAAGCAGGTGTTGCCGATAAACTTACTCACATCTCAACTGGTGGAGGAGCAAGTCTTGAAATGCTTGAGGGAAAAATCCTACCAGGCATTGATGCAATAGAAGAGGGAGAAAATGCGTAAAAAATATATTTGTGGAAACTGGAAGATGAACAAGACTCCTGATGAGGCTCTAGTTTTTGCAAAAGAAATTAATGAAAAAAACTTAGATGATGTTGATATTTTAATTGCTGCACCTTTTGTAGATTTGGACATTTTAAAGAAAAATTTAAACAAAAATATAAAAGTTGCAGCACAAAATGTTTCAGAATATAGCGACGGAGCATACACTGGAGAAATTTCCACAACAATGCTAAAGAGCATGGGAATAAATGATGTCATAATAGGTCACTCTGAAAGGCGCGATATTTATTTTGAAAAGGACTATATCGTAAATAACAAAGTAAAACATGCAACAGAAGAAGGCTTCGATGTAATACTTTGCGTTGGAGAGTCTTTAAGTACAAGAGAAAATAACGAGCACTTTGAATTTGTAAAAAATCAAATACTAGAGGGACTAGATGACGTGGAGGAGCTCGAGCAAGTTACAATTGCATATGAACCGATTTGGGCAATTGGAACGGGAAACACTTGCAGTGCAGAAGATGCAGAAAAAATGTGCGAGCACATAAGAGATATTCTTCGAAAAACATACGGAGATATTGCAGATAAAATTAGAATATTATATGGCGGATCAGTTAAGCCAAATAACGCAGCTGAAATTCTTTCAAAGGATGACATCGATGGAGTTTTAGTCGGCGGAGCAAGCTTAAACGCCAACGATTTTATAAAGATTATAAATTACAAGGAGAACTTATGAGACCTGTAATGTTGATGATACTAGATGGTCTTGGAATATACAAAGACTATCCAGGCAATGCAGTAAAAATTGCAGACACTCCAAATTTAGACAGACTATTTAGAGAAGTACCTAACACAGAACTAATGGCAAGCGGCGAGTTCGTCGGACTTCCTGATGGACAAATGGGCAACTCCGAAGTTGGTCACTTAAACATTGGAGCGGGAAGAGTAGTATTTCAAGATCTTACTAGAATAACTGCGGCAATAAAAGCTGGAGAATTTGACAAGAACGAAAAATTTGCCTCTGCAATAAAAAATGTAAAAGATAATAATTCGAGCATGCACTTAATTGGCCTTGTGTCAAAGGGAGGAGTTCACTCACACATGAACCACCTAAAGGCACTTGTAAAGCTCATGAAAAAAAATAATGTAAAAAAAGTCTACATTCACGCAATAACAGATGGACGTGATGTTTCGCCATACGCCGCAAAAGATGATATAAAAGAACTTCAAGATTTTCTAGATGAAGTTGGAGTGGGCGAAATTGCAACAATATCTGGCAGATACTATGCCATGGATAGAGACAATCGATGGGATAGAACAGAAAAATATTACAAGGACATCACCTCAGATGTAAATTTATCAGATAGAGGCGTGGAAGAATTTATAAAAGATTCTTATGAAATAGACACAACTGATGAATTTTTGGAGCCTGCAAAGTTCGTAAAGGGTTCTGAAATTAAAGAAGGCGACTCCGTTATTTTATTTAACTTTAGACCAGATAGAGTTAGACAAATTACGAGAGCTCTTGTTGATTATGACTTCGAAAGTTTTGAAAGAGAAAAAATTAAAAATCTTAAAGTTATAACAATGACTCAGTACGATGCGACTATTAAAAATGTTGAGATTGCCTTTGGCGACGAAGTTCCAAAGATGACTTTGGGCGAAGTTTTGGAAAAACAAGGGATTAATCAGCTTAGAATAGCCGAGACAGAAAAGTATGCCCACGTGACATTTTTCTTTAACGGTGGACGCGAAGTTCCATTTAAGGGCGAGGACAGGATTTTGGTTCCATCACCAAAAGTTGCAACTTATGACCTTAAGCCGGAGATGAGTGCTCGTGAAGTTTCCATGAAAGTTATTGAACAGATTGCACAAGAAAAATACGGAGTTATAATTTTAAACTTTGCAAACCCAGACATGGTTGGTCACACTGGGGACATTGACGCCGCAGTAAAGGCAGTTGAGACAGTGGACGAAGAAATGGGAAAAATTTTAGAAGAACTTAAAAAGGTAGATGGCACTATCCTTATAACTGCAGACCATGGAAACTGCGAATATATGTTAGACGACGAGGGCAATAAAGTTACAAGCCACAGCACAAACCCAGTTCCACTATTTTTAGTTGGAATGGACGCAGAGCTTAGGAGTGGCGGAGCACTTTGTGACATTGCGCCGACAATTTTAGACATTTTAAATATTGATAAGCCAGAAGAGATGACAGGCAAGACTTTAATTTCAAGGAGGATAAAATGAGTTTAATTGATTATGTATATGCAAGAGAGGTACTTGATTCAAGGGGAAATCCAACTGTTGAAGTAGAAGTTGGAACAGTAAACGGTGGATTTGGACGCACAATTGTGCCTAGTGGAGCATCTACTGGAGTGCACGAAGCATGCGAACTTCGCGACGGTGAAAAAAGATACGGCGGCAAGGGCGTAGAAAAAGCTGTTCAAAATGTAAATGAAAAAATTGCAGAAGAATTAGTGCTATTTGACTGCTTCGATCAAATTGGAATCGACACAATGCTAATTGAACTTGACGGAACAGAAAACAAAACTGAACTTGGAGCAAATGCAATTCTTGGCGTATCAATTGCCGTTGCAAAAGCTGCAGCAAATGAACTTGGACTTCCACTTTATCAATACATTGGCGGAATCAACGCAAAGACTCTACCTATTCCAATGATGAATATCATTAACGGCGGAGAACACGCAGATAACAACGTGGACATTCAAGAATTTATGATTATGCCAGTTGGAGCAGAAAGTTTTAAAGAAGCTCTAAGGATGGGTGCAGAAGTTTATCACGCTCTTAAAAATGTTTTAAAGGACAAGGGACTTTCAACTGGAGTTGGCGACGAAGGTGGCTTTGCACCAAACCTTGAGTCAAACAAAAAGGCTTTTGACTGCATAATCGAAGCAGTAGAAAAAGCTGGCTATAAACCGGGAGAAGATGTGATCCTTGCAATTGATGCAGCAGCTTCTGAATTTTATGACGAAGAAAAGAATAAATATGTACTAGCTGGAGAAGGAAAAGAACTTACATCTGAAGAACTTTCTAAATTCTATGAAGAATTAGTAAACGAATATCCAATTTATTCAATAGAAGATGGACTTCACGAAGATGACTGGGAAGGTTGGAAACATCTAAACGAATTAATTGGCGATAGAGTTCAACTTGTTGGAGACGACTTATTTGTAACTAATACAAAGAGACTTCAAATGGGAATTGATGAAAAGGCAGCAAACTCAATTTTAATCAAGCTTAATCAAATTGGAACAATCACAGAGACACTTGATGCAATTGAACTTGCAAAGAGACACAACATCACTTCAATAATCTCTCACAGATCTGGTGAAAGTGAAGACTCAACTATTGCAGACTTTGCCGTTGCAACAAATGCTGGATTTATTAAAACTGGGGCACCTGCAAGAAGTGAAAGAGTTGCAAAATATAACGAACTTCTAAGAATTGAAGACGAAATGGACGGACTTTCAATTTATCCAGGAATGGACGCCTTCTTTAATTTAAAATAATGAGAATTTATTTTATAAGACATGGCGAGGCAGAACCCTTTGCAAAGCGCGACTTTGACCGTCATCTAACAACAGCGGGAAGGATTAAGCTTCACAAAAGCTTTTCCACTTTTGCAAAGACTATTAAGGGCTTGGGCGAGTATAAAATATATTCGTCACCTCTTGTAAGGGCAAATGAAACTGCAGAAATTTTGGCAGAATATTTAAAAAAAGATGTTGAAATAAAAGAATATCTTGCCGGCTCATATATTGACGAAGTGTTAGAAGATTTAAAAGAAGATGAAAACTACATCTTAATTAGTCATGAGCCCTACATCTCTATATGGATTAGAGAACTTACAGGCGAGAATGTAATAGTCTCAAGGGGGAGCATAAACCTCGTTGAACTTGATTTAAAAGAGAAAAAGGGAAGACTATTTAAAAATATTAGTTGATAATTTACAAGATATTTGCTAAATTAAGATTAACTATACATTTAGTAGACTATAATTTTTAAAGGAGAAAGAGATGAACAAAAAATTAATTAACATTGCACTAGCATCAGTATTGTCGCTATCACTAATAGGTTGTGGCGCATCAAATGACAAAAAAGTAGATAATGCTAAGACAAATAACACTGCAGCAGAAGAGATGGCAAATAACGCAGCTAAAGCTGAAGCCGAAGGACTTAAAGACGGAACTTACACAGGAAAATCTTCTGAAGACAAATACGGCGGAACTGTAGAAGTTACAGTAACTGTTGCTGATGGAAAAATTTCTAAAACAGAAGTTAAAAACCTAAACGCTGACGGATCAGAAAAAGACGAAACATATGGCGAAGAAGCTGGCGACGAAGGACACAAAGTTGCACAAGACACATTAAAAGCTTCTCAAGAATATGGAAAAGAACTTACAGAAAAAGGTTCTGTTGAAGAAGTAGAAGCAATCAGTGGAGCAACACAAAGCTACGATCAATTTGTTGAAGCAGCAAATAGTGCTCTAGAACAAGCAAAATAATTTTTTAGGCATTGGGTGACCAGTGCCTTTTATTTTTAAAAATTTTAAGCGTGAAGTTTGGGATGTGAGTTAAATAATTTTCGCAGTAACAAACTTATGCTAATCTTTATAAGTTAATAAATAGAATTTAAATAGATTTTTTAAACATACAACTTTCTAAAATAAAAAAGCTGCTACAGAATAATTTTACTTACTCTGTAGCAGCTCTTAATTTTATTTGTGTGCCTCACTGGCCTTTGCATTTTGCATTTTATATTTATTAATTTTTACTCCATCTTTATTCATGCTGCAACAATCAAGTCCACCTTCTCCAAAAGTTTCCTTATTAGATTTTGCAAGTCTGTCAATAAATTTTTTTATTCTTCCCATAGTATCACCCACTTATTATTTAACCGAAATGTATTTATTTTAAACAATTTTAATTCAAAAAATTTAAAATTGTACATACTTTGATACCGTTCTATTTAAGCAATATACTCAATGAAAACATTTTAACAAAACTTAATTTTCTGTGGTATAATTAAGACAATTAATTAAAAAAGGAGAACGCTATGAAGAAAACTTTTATGAGAAAAAAGGCAGTTGGTCTTTTTCTAATTGTGGCAATGATTTTATCGGTGTTTGTTTCTCCGGTAAATGCAGCGCGAAATTATAAAGACCTAAAGAATCACTGGTCAGAAGGTTATGTCCTTAAGGGAGATGAACTGGGTTGGATAAAGGGTTATGAAGATGGCACAATAAGACCTGATGAAAATATGACAAGAGCTGAATTTATAACTCTACTTGCATCATCAATAGACTATGACATAAATAACGACAGTTCTACGAGATTTGTCGACCTTTCAGAAACATCTTGGGCAGAAAAAGATATTTTAAAAGCAGAAAGGCTTGGACTTTTAGACATTGCTTTTCCAGATAAGACTCTTCTTCCAAATGAAAAAATAACTAGAGAAGAGGCTGCAGTCTTATTAAATCACGCACTCATGATAAAAGATTTAAAAGACGCAGATGATGAACTCAAAAAGAGGCGACAAGCTCTGTAAAAGAATTTGCAAAGAAAAGATCAGAGGTAAATAATTACGAGCTTAGCTTTAATGACAAGGGAGAAGTCGAAAATAGATTTCTCTATGCAGTATCTGATCTTACTGATCAGGGCATAATAAAGGGATATCAAGAAGACAATACATTTAGACCAAAGTCTCCAATAACTAGAGCAGAAGTAATCACTCTATTTGTAAAAGCTTATGGCGAAAGTCCAGTAGAAGTAGTAAGAGATAATACACAAGATGCTGAAAAACTACAAGATAAAGAAAATATTAAGCCAGTCGAAAAAGATAAAGACATAAAACCAGTTGGATCTGACTTTGTCGTAGTAAGTAAAGACGGAAAATTTTATTTAAAAGATAAGTCTACAGATGAAATTGTAAAGGGACCTCAATTTGTAAAAACAAGTGATGATGGATATTTAATTGGTAAAGACAATTCACTTGTAAAAGACTTCTACAAAGACGGCAACAAGACTTATTATGTAAATGGAGAAAAGGGACTTACAAAGGGTTGGAAACAAGTTGGAAAGACTCTATATTATTTCTCTCCAGCAGATAGCAGAATGTATAAGGACGGAATTTTTTCAACAGGAGACGGAGTTCACTGGTTCGACAAAACTGGCGCAGTTAGAGAAGGATATAGGCGTGGTGGCACTGGAAAACTAAGTGTGTTCTGGCCTTATCCAACTTCAAAAGAACTCGAGAACAATTGGTTAAAAGGCGATGACCTTGAACTTAGAATTCGTGGACAAGAAATTGCAAACTTTGCAGCATCTCACGAAGGAGTGCCTTTTAAATGGTACGGATTTGACTTAACTGACGGCACTGGAGTTTATTGCGTAGGAAACACTTACTCTGCGTATAAAGAATTTGGAATAATGATTCCTGGCGCGAAAGATGCAGAAATTAAAAAGCACAGAGGTTATGAACTGACAAGAGTGCAATACGAAATGGCAGAAAAATTTGGTGGAGAAAGATACCCAATGAGCTTTGATACTATGTGGCCGGGAGACCTTGTATTTAATTATTCACCAGACTTTTACTTGGGATACAACCACGTAATGATTTACATGGGTAGAAATGGCAACACGCCAATTGTAATTCACGCAACACTTGCTAACGGACTTGTGGCAGAAGATGCGCGCAACATGAATAGAGCAATCGGAAGAAAGTTTAACAAGGACTTTATAAGATACAACACAGAAAAAAATAAAGGAATAAAGCCATATCCAGTGGCGAAATAAAACTAAGAAGATGGGATTTTAACTTGTCCCATCTTTTTTTGTGAAATTTTTAGATTTTTGACAAGACTTTTTTGCAAAATCTTAAACGGAATGCAAATAAATTCAAAAGCAATTTACTTGTAATAAAAGTTCAATAAATATATAATAGCTTAGATAAAACTCTTTAAGATTTGAAAGGAAATTTATGAAAACTTCTTATATACTTATGATTATTACAATACTATCTAAAATCTTTGGACTTTTGAGAGAGAAGGCTCTTGCTTACTTTTTTGGGGCGGGCCTTGTTGCTGATATTTTTCTTATAGCTTTTCAGCTTCCAATGACTTTTACTAATGTCATTAGCGGCGCCGTTGCCAATGGATATATTCCAATGTATGACAGGATAAAGGGCGAGGGTACAAAGGAAGATGCAGATAAATTTACATCGAACCTTGCAAATATTTTGTTTGTGAGTTCACTTGCGGTAACAGTACTCTCAATTATTTTTGCTAAGCCTCTTGTAAAACTTATGGCAGAAGGATTCACTGGAGAAAAACTTGACCTTGCAGTTTTTGTATCAAGGGTTGTAATGCTATCAATTGCAGTAACTGCAGTAAGCTCAATTTATAAGGCATACCTCCAAATTTATGGCAAGTTTGTAGTTTCTGTTCTTCACTCAATTATTATGAATATAATTGTAATTGCAGCAATGGCAATTTCTTATAAAATGGGAATCACATACCTTGCAATTGGAATATTACTTGCCTTTATTTTTCAGTATTCAATATTTATCTTGCCGATTAAAAGAACGGGCTACAGGTCTTCTCTTGGCGTAAACTTAAAAGATGACAATATAAAGAAGATGTTTCACGATATTTTGCCGATTTTAATTTCAACATCGGCAATTGAAATTAACTTTATGATTTCGCGTTCTCTATCTTCTGGACTTTTTGTCGGAGGAATCTCAACGCTAAATTATGCCTATAAGCTTCAGTCCTTTGTCACAGGAATTGTCGTTACATCAATTATTACTGCGACTTATCCAAAAATTGCAAAGTTTGGATCTCTTAAAGAAATTGACAACTTAAAGGGTGCTTTAAAAGAGGCGCTTGGCACAATGCTTTTATTAGTAATTCCAGCAGCCTTTGGACTATTTACTTTTTCACTTCCAATTGTAAATTTATTATTTGTTGGGGGAGAGTTTACTTTTAAAGATGCAGAGATCACTGCAGTTGTTTTATCTTTTTTTGCCTTTGGTGTAATTGGAATTGGCGTGCGTGAAATTATATCTCGTGCATTTTATGCACTTGATGACAGAAAGACTCCCGTTATTAATTCAATATTAATTGTTGGAATAAATATTGTTCTATCCTTCATACTTTCAAAGGCAATGGGAATAGAAGGGCTTGCCCTTGCAACGACTATTTCATTTATCGTTGGAGCAATTGCACTTTATATTTCATCATTTAAACATATTGGAAATATTTTTGACAAAAAGATTATTGTAAATATTATAAAGATTACTATTGCATCAGTTCTTATGAGTGTAATTTCTAAATACGCATTTAATATTTTGTCAAAGAGCCTTGGATATAATTTATCTCTTCTTGTTGCAATTGTAATTGCGGGGATTATTTATCTAATCTCGCTAATTATTTTAAGGGTGGATGAGATTAAAGAACTTTTTCAAAAATTTGTTAAGAGGAAAAACTAAAGAATAAAATTGACTGCTTTATTACAATACTATGTTTTAAAGTAAACAATTTAGTGGTATCATTATAGTAACGAGAAAATATTTTAAAGGAGTTGTTATAATGAAAATAATATTTCACGTAGTAGACATAAATAAATGGGATGATGTTCTTTCTAATGTCAGAGGCCTTATTAGCCAAATCCCAGATTGCAAAATTGAAATTATTGTAATGTCAAAGGCAGCAGCACTTTTTAATTCTTATACAGGAGCAGACTTCACAGGAATTATTGGAAATCCAAATGTAAACATCACAATTGGAGAAAAAGCTCTAGAAGACAATAGACTAAAAAGAGAAATGCTTCCTCACGAAATAAAAGTAGAACCACTAGTTATCACAAAAATTGTTGAACTACAAAACGAAGGCTACGGTTACATCAGATTGTAATTTAAGCGTACTTACCTTTACAAATGAACATAAAATAAAAAATCTAAAAGTTGGAAATAAGAATCCAGCCTTTAGATTTTTTTGTGCAAATTTTTAATTTTCTAAACTTTTCTTTGTATTTATGTGGTCAAACACAAGGCCGAGGCCTAGCCATATAAAAAATATTATTAGGGCAGGATAACCCATAAAGGACGGCGCCTTTGGAATAAATGTCATTATTACAATTGCAGCTGAGATAAATATTGCAAGATAAACTGTAAACTTGCCGCCCTTTGCCTTGTAAGAAGTGTAGTAATCTTTGTCTGCATTTAAAATAAATAAAAGAGATAGACAAGTTAAAAACCAACCAATTACAAAGGCAACTGAACCGAGGCTTGTCAGTGGATTTATAAAATTTGGGCCTACGAAGGGACCAACTGCTGCAAAAATAAAGCAGAGAATTGATCCAGCAACGGGAGTGTTGTACTCTGCGTGCTTTGCCCCAAAAAATTCAGGAATAAGTCCGCTTGCCCCCATGGACTGAATGAGCCTTGCTGATGCCATAAACATTCCGTTCCATGTAGAAAAAAGTCCCGAAACTGTACCGATTAAAACGAGATAGTTTAAAGCTTTGCCAAAACTTCCGCTGTAGGCGGATTCAAGTAATTTTCCCATAGCTGGTGGAGAAGAAAGAGAATACTCTCTCCAGCTTGAAACAGATCCAGTTGAAATAATTACAAGTGCATAAAAAATTCCTGCTGCAATTATCGAAAGCACAAGTGATGTTGCAATGTACTTAAACTTTTTGTCGGGGCTCGTCTCCTCAATTGACTGCGGAATTGTGTCAAAGCCCGCCATAAAAAATGGCACGATTACAATCATGGCAACTATTCCGCCAAAGAGCGAGTTGTGATTATTTGAATTAATATTTTCATATATTGGATACAAATTATTTACATCGGACTTCGCAAAGGAGGCTGCAATGACAATTACTCCGACGATAATAATCACAAAAGATAAAATTGATTGAAGCTTTGCTGCAAACTTTGAACCTTTATAATTGATAAAAAATAAAATTAGTGCAAGTGCAACGCCAAGAACAATTGAAGAAAGCTCAATTGGATAGCCGCCTATGTGGTAGAGAACGCGTCCTCCAGAAAATATTGGAATGACTCCTGTAAGTATTTCATTTACATAAATTGCCTCCCACGGAAGTATAGTGAGATAGGCCAGTGCCAAAAACCACGACGAGATAAATGACATTCTCTTGCCAAAGGCTTTTTCTGTATAAACCATTACGCCGCCGCCCATTGGAAGAGTCGCGAGAAGTTCGCCGTGACAAAGACCAATTGGAACGAGCAAAAGTGTTGCAACAAGAAAACCTATAAAGGCAGGTATTGGTCCACCTGCATCGGCAATCCAGCTGTTAGATGAAACTGCCCAGCCAACTCCTACCATTGAACCAAAGCCGAGCATAAAGAAATCGAAATAACCCATGTCGCCTCTTTTGCGCCTCTGTCTTCTTTTTAATATCGTCTTTATATTTGGAAATTTTTTCTTTAATTTTTTTTCTTCTTGTTCATTCAAAATTTAAACACCTCATATAAAAGAGGACTTCCAAGCCTCTTCATTTTTTAAGTTTAAAAATAAACTCCCAATAATATAATATCGTATTTAGAAAATATATACAAATGAGGTAGGCATTGCGCGCGGTGTTTAAAGTGCTCTTTACATCAAAAATTTAAAAATAAATTTTAATTAAACTAAAATTTTACTTGAATTAAATATTAATAAATGATAAAATAGCTAATTGCATAATAATAATTAGAGTGGCGTAGTGTTCTCTAATTTAGTAACTAAACTCATTTGAAAGGCTAGGGTGAAAAGTGAATGGTACATCCTGTTAAATATGGGAAACGTGAGAGAATGAGTTTTTCTCGAGTAGAAGAAGTAATGTCACTTCCAAACTTGCTTGACGTGCAGACTTCATCTTTTAAATGGTTAATCGATGAAGGGTTAAGAGAAGTTTTTGATGATGTCTCTCCTATTGAGGATTACTCAGGAAACTTAATTTTGGAATTCGGAGATTATTATCTTTCTGAAGATATTAAATATGATATTGACGAATCCAAACAAAGAGATACGAACTACTGTGCACCGCTTAAGGTTAAGGTAAGACTTATAAACACTGAGACTGGTGAAGTAAAAGAGCAAGAAGTCTTTATGGGAGATCTTCCTCTTATGACTCCAACAGGAACTTTTGTAATAAATGGTGCAGAGCGTGTTGTAGTATCACAACTTGTACGTAGTCCAGGCGCTTATTATAAGGAAGAAAGAGACAAGACAGGTAAGAAAATTTATTCTGCAACTCTTATTCCAAATAGAGGAGCTTGGCTTGAATTTGAAACAGATGCCCAAGGTGTAATTAATGTAAGAATTGACAGAACTAGAAAAATTCCAATTACGATTCTTCTTCGTGCAATTGGAATTGAATCAGATAGAGAAATTACAGATGTTTTGGGCGAAAGTGAAACACTTTCAAAAACACTAGAAAAAGACATAACTTCTAATAGAAACGAAGCTATGCTAGAAATTTACAAAAAATTAAGACCTGGTGAACCACCAACTATTGAATCAGCAGTATCTCTATTTGAGAATATGTTCTTTGACGACAGAAGATACGACCTTGCTAAAGTTGGTAGATATAAATTCAACAAAAAACTAGGCCTATCCGCAAGAATCGAAAATACTTTCGCATCTGAAGATATTGTAGATCCACTTACAGGAGAAATTCTTGTAGAAAAAGATGGATATATAGATAGAAATTCTGCAGAAAAAATTGAAGCTTCAGGCTTAAATCAAGTAATGGTAAGAGCTGAAGAAGTAGCAGGTGATGAGTCAAATCACACAATTGTAATTGGAAATAATTTCACTTACACAACTGCTTATGACTTAGACTTTGACATGGAAGAACTTGGCTTTAAAGAAAAAGTCTACAGACCATTATTTGACCAATTATACGAAGAATACAGTGACGATACTGAAACTTTCAAAAAAGAACTTGTAAAGGCTCACAAAGAGCTTTCACCAAAACATATTTTGGTAGATGACATGATTGCTGGAATTAATTACGAGTTTGGACTTGAAAATGGAATTGGCGAAGAAGACGACATTGACCACTTAGGAAACAGAAGAATAAGAAGTGTCGGAGAGCTTTTACAAAACCAATTTAGAATTGGCGTTTCCAGAATGGAAAGAGTAATCCGCGAAAGAATGAGTGTACAAGATGCCGATGCCACAACTCCACAATCTTTAATTAATATAAGACCAGTTACAGCAGCAATTAAAGAATTTTTCGGATCTTCACAACTTTCACAATTTATGGATCAAAACAATCCCCTATCAGAATTAACTCACAAAAGAAGGTTATCTGCACTTGGACCTGGTGGGTTGAGTAGAGATAGAGCGGGTTTTGAAGTGCGTGATGTCCATAACTCTCACTATGGAAGAATGTGTCCTATTGAAACTCCTGAAGGACCGAATATAGGGCTAATTACATCGCTGACAACCTATGCCAGAATAAATGAATATGGATTTATCGAAACTCCTTATAGAAAAGTAGTTGACGGATATATTACAGACCAAATTGATTATCTAACTGCAGATGTAGAATACGAACAAATAATTGCTCAAGCCGATGAAGCAATAAACGACGAAGGAAGATTCTTAGAAGATAGAATTGCTGCCAGAGGTCATGGCGGTAATGTTGATATTTTTGACATCAAAGATGTAAATTACATGGACGTTTCTCCACAACAAATTGTTGCTGTAGGTACATCTATGATTCCTTTCCTAGAAAACGACGACGCCAACAGGGCCCTAATGGGTGCCAACATGCAAAGACAAGCAGTTCCACTTCTTAAAACAGAAGCTCCTGTTGTTGGAACAGGTATTGAATATAGAGCTGCAAAAGACTCTGGCGTAGTAATCGTTAGTAAGAATGCAGGAACTGTTGTAAAAGTTGATGCTAGAAATATCGAAATTAAAAATGATGTTGACAAATCAATAGATAGATACAAACTTCACAAGTTCATGGGAGGAAACCAAGGAACTACTATTAACCAAAGACCAATAGTTCATGCTGGTGACCATGTCGATGCAGGAGAAATCATTGCCGACGGACCAAGTACAGATATGGGCGAGATGGCTCTTGGTAAAAATATCCTAATTGCCTTCATGAACTGGGAAGGATACAACTACGAAGATGCCATGCTAGTAAGTGAAGAGCTTGTAATAGATGATGTTTTGACATCTCTACACATTGAAGAGTATGAATCTGAAGCTCGTGATACTAAGCTTGGACCTGAAGAAATTACAAGAGATATTCCAAATGTCGGAGACGACATGCTAAAAGACCTTGACGAGAGAGGAATTATAAGAGTTGGAGCAGAAGTTAAACCAGGAGACATTCTAGTTGGAAAAGTTACTCCTAAGGGAGAGACTGAACTTTCTGCAGAAGAAAGACTATTGCGTTCAATCTTTGGCGAAAAGGCAAGAGAAGTAAGAGATACATCTCTAAGACTTCCTCACGGCGAACATGGAATAGTTGTCGATGTAAAAACTTTCAATAGATTAGAAGGCGACGAACTTCAACCAGGCGTAAACGAAATGGTAAGAGTATTTGTTGCAACTAAGAGAAAAATACAAGTAGGAGATAAGATGTGTGGTCGTCACGGTAACAAGGGGGTTATCTCAAGAGTACTTCCTGTTGAAGATATGCCATACACTCCAGACGGTGTGCCAATTCAAATCGTACTAAATCCACTGGGCGTACCATCTCGTATGAACCTTGGACAAGTACTTGAAGTTCACTTAGGACTTGCTGCCAAAAAATTAGGATGGCATGTTGCTACTCCTGTATTTGATGGTGCAAACGAAAAAGATATTTTTGAGACTCTAGAAAAAGCCGGCTATTCAAGTGACGGAAAAATCCAACTTCGTGATGGTAGAACTGGAGAAGAATTTGACCACCCAGTTACAGTTGGATACATGTATATGTTAAAACTTCACCACTTAGTAGACGAAAAGATTCACGCTCGTTCTACAGGACCTTACTCACTAGTAACACAACAACCTCTTGGAGGTAAGGCACAATTTGGTGGACAAAGATTTGGAGAGATGGAAGTTTGGGCTCTTGAAGCTTACGGAGCATCATACACTCTTCAAGAAATGCTTACAGTTAAGTCCGACGATATAGTTGGTCGTGTTAAAACTTATGAAGCCATCGTTAAGGGCGAAAATATTCCTCAACCAGGAGTGCCTGAGTCTTTTAAAGTTTTAATTAAAGAGCTTCAATCACTTGCAATTGATGTAGAGGTACTTGACTCTAACGGAAATGAAGTTGACCTTGAGGCTGACGAAGACGAACTTATTAAAATAGACAACATGGACGAAAAAACAGAAGAGTCACAAGACGATATTAAAGAACTAATCGAACAAACATCCTCTAATTCTACAGTTGGGATAAGGACAATCTCTACAGAGGAAGTTGAATCCTTCGAAAACAGTCACTACTATGAAGACGAAGATGACGACGAAGAAGATTCAGAAGACGAAGAATAATATAGATATTTAGAGTTTTTAAGAAAGGAGAGAGTGCTCCTTGAGCGAACATGAATTATTCCATTCAATAAAAATAGGTTTAGCTTCACCTCAAAAAATAAGATCTTGGTCTTATGGAGAAGTAAAAAAACCTGAAACTATTAACTATAGGACACTAAAACCTGAAAAAGAAGGTCTATTCTGCGAAAAGATATTTGGACCTACTAAGGACTGGGAATGTTCCTGTGGTAAATATAAAAGAGTTAGATATAAGGGCGTAGTATGTGAAAAATGTGGTGTTGAGGTTACAAAGGCAAAAGTGCGTAGAGAAAGAATGGGGCATATTGAACTAGCTGCTCCAGTTTCTCACATTTGGTACTTCAAGGGCATACCATCAAGAATGGGTCTTGTGCTTGACATGAGTCCAAGAGCGTTGGAAAAAGTTCTTTATTTTGCATCATACATTGTAACTTATGTAGAGCCAGGCGAAACTTCCCTTTACGAAAAACAACTTTTAACAGAAGTTGAGTATAGAGAATTTAAAAGAGAATACGGAAACAAATTTGAAGCAAAGATGGGTGCAGAGGCAATTAGAGAGCTTCTAGAAAAAGTTGATTTACAAAAAGTAAATGACGAACTTACAGAAGAACTTGAATCTGCAACTGGACAAAAGAGAGTTAGAATTACAAGAAGACTTGAAGTAATCGATGCATTCCTACAATCAGGCAACAAACCTGAGTGGATGATACTCGATGCAATTCCAGTAATACCACCTGATCTAAGACCTATGGTTCAACTAGACGGTGGCAGATTTGCAACATCTGACTTAAATGATTTATATAGAAGAATTGTAAATAGAAACAACAGACTTAAAAAATTAATGGACATCAATGCTCCAGACATCATAGTTAGAAACGAAAAGAGAATGTTACAAGAGTCTGTTGACGCATTAATCGACAACGGAAGACGTGGACGTCCAGTTACAGGACCAGGAAATAGACCCCTTAAATCCTTATCAGAAATGTTAAAGGGTAAACAAGGTCGTTTCCGTCAAAACCTACTTGGAAAGAGAGTTGACTACTCTGGTCGTTCAGTAATCGTAGTAGGACCAGATCTTAAATTCTACCAATGCGGACTTCCTAAGAACATGGCTCTTGAACTATTTAAACCTTTCGTAATGAGAGAACTTGTTGCAAGAGACTTGGCACACAATATTAAATCAGCAAAGAGAATGGTTGAGCGTGGAAAAGAGGAAGTTTGGGATGTACTTGAAGATGTAATTCGCGATCATCCAGTACTTCTAAACCGTGCACCGACACTTCACAGACTTGGTATTCAAGCATTTGAACCAGTTCTTGTAGAAGGAAAGGCAATTAAACTTCACCCACTAAGCTGTACAGCTTATAACGCCGACTTTGACGGTGACCAAATGGCTGTCCACTTACCACTTTCAACTGAAGCACAAGCAGAAGCAAGACTTCTTATGCTTTCAACAAATAATATATTGGCGCTTAAAGACGGAAAGCCAATCACAACACCTACTCAAGATATGGTACTAGGTTGCTACTACCTAACTCTTGATAGAAAAGATAAACTTCCTGGCGACGGATCAGTTTTCAGAAACTATGACGAAATGTTCCACGCTTATGAATCTGGATTCTTGCACCTACAATCTCATGTATCTGTTAGAAGATACGCAGATGAAAACGACAAGAGAGGTAAAATTATCTCATCTTCAGTTGGTAGGTTCTTGGTAAATGAATTTATTCCACAAGATCTTGGATTTGTAAATCGTGATGAAGATAAATATTCTCTAGAAATTGACAGAGTAATAGACAAAAAGTTACTTGGAAAAATTATCGAAAAGACTTACAAGAAACACGGAAACCTTGTAACTGCAGAACTTCTTGACAACATCAAGTCAACTGGATACCACTACTCAACTATTGGAGCAATTTCAATTTCAATGGGCGACGTACAAATTCCAGATTCCAAGCCACAAATTCTTGAAGTTGCACAAAAAGAAGTTAATAAATATGAAAAAGCTTATAGAAGAGGTTTAATATCTGACGAAGAAAGATATGAAAAAGTAATCGAAATCTGGAACAAGGCAACTGATGACTTGACTGACGATGTAATGGACGGATTCGATCCTCTTAACAATATTTATATCATGGCAGACTCTGGAGCCAGAGGTTCTAAGAACCAAATCAGACAACTTGCAGGTATGCGTGGACTTATGGCATCACCATCAGGTAGAACTATTGAGGTGCCAATCACTTCAAACTTTAGAGAGGGTCTATCAGTACTTGAGTTTTACATGTCTGCACACGGTTCTAGGAAGGGACTTGCCGATACAGCTCTAAGAACAGCCGACTCAGGTTATTTGACAAGAAGACTAGTTGATGTATCTCAACAAGTAATAGTTACAGAAGAAGACTGTGGAACTGATGAATATTTAGTTGCAAGAGCCTTCACTGATGGAAAAGAACTTATTGAGTCACTAGCAGATAGAATCGAAGGAAGATTTGCCTTTGAAGACATCCTTCACCCAGAAACTGGAGAAGTTATAGTAAAAGCTAATGAATCAATTTCAGATGATGCAGCTTTATACATCCAAGAAGTTGGAATTAAAGAAGTTAAAGTTAGATCTGTACTTGGTTGCAAAACTAAAAACGGCGTTTGCTCACACTGCTACGGCAGAAACCTTGCAACAGGAAACGAAGTTGGTGTTGGAGAAGCCGTTGGTGTAATCGCAGCTCAATCAATTGGTGAGCCGGGTACACAACTTACAATGAGAACTTTCCACACTGGTGGTGTAGCAGCAGCAGCCGACATCACTCAAGGTCTTCCAAGGGTTGAGGAGCTATTTGAAGCTAGAAAACCTAAGGGACTTGCAATCATTGCAGAGCGCGGCGGAGTTGTTGAAGTAAAAGAATCAAGCAAGAAGAGAGAAGTTCTAATTACTGCAGAAGATGGAACTGTTGACTCTTACAATATTGTTTACGGCTCAAGACTTAAGGTTAAAACTGGAGACGAAGTTGAAGCTGGGGACGAACTTACTCAAGGTTCAGTTTATCCACAAGACCTACTTCGTGTAAAAGGTGAAAAGGGCGTACAAGAATATATCGTAAAAGAAGTACAAAGAGTTTACCGTCTTCAAGGGGTAGATATCAACGATAAGCACATCGAAATTATCGTAAGACAAATGCTATCTAAATGTAAAGTTGAAGATGCAGGAGACACTGACCTTCTACCAGGTTCACTAGTAGATGTAGTTGACTACAAATTGGCAAACAAAAAGGCCAAAGAAGAAGGCAAAGAACCTGCAGTAGCTAAAGTAAATCTACTTGGAATTACAAAAGCTTCCCTTGCAACAGACTCCTTCCTATCAGCAGCATCTTTCCAAGAAACAACTAGAGTTCTTACAGATGCAGCAATAAAAGGAAAAGAAGACACATTGCAAGGCCTAAAAGAAAATATAATCATCGGTCAACTTATCCCTGCAGGAACTGGAGCAAGACTAAACTCTCGCGTTCAAATTGCAGTAGATGAAGACTTAAAAGAAGACTTAAACATCTTAGATGATTCAGAAGTAATTACAGACGAAGAAATAAAAGACACTCTAAAAAGCGAAATGATGGCAACTGAAGAAGAATAAATTTAAACTTAATTTAAGCTCCATGGGATATTTCCTTTGGAGCTTTTAAACTTTCTTAAGACTTTTTTGGATTAAGTGCACTAAAATATTTTTATAAAAATAAATATGATTTATATGTAAAAGACTGATAAACTAGGGGTTTTTAACTCCTAGTTTTTTATGTTAAAATAAAAAAAGAGGTGATGGCATGGAAGTAGCAGCAATGGTTTTTGGGATGTTTGTCATTTTTTATATCTTATACAGATACTACATAAAAACGACGGATAAAGAACTTCCAAAGGAAGGCATTTTTAGATTTTCAATAGTAACTGTGCCCATATTTTCTCTGTTGGATAGCATTTACGCATCTTACATAAGATTTTTCGTCTCAGTAATAGCTTTTGGACTTTTATGGCTAATCGGCATAAGGCCAGTTGACAAGAAAAAAGATTTAAATAAAGATTTAAAATCGGCGGGGAATTTTTTAATCATCGCAAGTATTCTTGCAACAATTGCACAAATTTTGGGAATTATTTTTGCATCAGATGATAATACTGTTTATAGCTTTGATAGAGCGCACATAAATATAATTTTAGTTTTGATT
>NZ_JBMNPQ010000019.1:0-24277 GCF_050943655.1 Peptoniphilus sp.
GAAAAAGGTGATAAAAATGAAGCAAAGAAATAAATTTAGATTATCTTTTGCCCTAATAATTATTTCTGTAGTGATCACTTTATTTTCCATAAGGGACAATAAAAAATTTGATAAAACTTACTTAGAACTTTCCAGCGAAAATTCAGCGCTTACAAAAAAATTAGAAGACGAAAAATCTAGTGAAAAATCTTTAAAAGAAGAGATAAGTTTAAAAAAATCAAAAATTGAAGGAATTGACAGCGAAATTACAAAGTTCGGAGTAATGACAGATAAAAGAAACAAGATATCTAACATGAAAGAAGAACTTTTAAATACACATATAAAATTACAAGAGAACAATTTTGATTTTTCTTATTCAAATTTTAATGATACAAATAATATTAAACCACTTGATAGTTATTTCTTCGATGACAACATGACGGAAGAGGACGACAAAGACAATATAATATTTTTGCCAATTGCTCTAAATTCATATATAAATGAAGATTTAAACTATGAGATTTCTAGAAACAATTTTAGAGTTGTTCAAAATCTAGGTATTCTTGATTATATTGAAAATGGAGATAATTACTTGGTTAAGTCCATTTTATTAAATGACAGCTCCAATTCTGAAGTTTTAAAGAAGAGAAATAACTATTTATTAGAGTTAAATAAATTTTATTTAAGTGCATATGAAAATATCTTTTTTGAAAAAGAAATGACAAGTAGCTACATTGACAATAGAATGAAAATTCTAAACTCACCTGATTATGATGAGGCTATAGAATTAGAAACAAAAGATATGAATAGAATTAATGCACTAGATGCTTTTTGTATTGATTTATTAAATTCATCAAGCAATCATCTTAGTGATTTTAGTATTTCTGAGAATGATGGAATAAGACAATTAAAAAGAAAAGACTTTGTGCTCATGAGTGAAAAAATCAACGACAAAGAGATTAATTTAACTTTTTTCAATAAAAATAACGGCAAAATTTTTGAAATAAATGATAAAATTGACTAAATATCACTGACCGTTTGGGGAGAAATATGGAAGATAGCTTAATAAGAATTAATTATAATAACAAAGAAATAATATTGATACCAACAGCTCATGTTTCTGTTGCAAGTGCAGAGCTTGTGAAAGAGACAATTGAGAAAGAAAAACCAGACTCTGTATGTATTGAGCTTGACGAAGGAAGATACGCAAGTTTAAAAAATCCAGAAGCATGGAAAAACACCAATATTATCGATGTTATTAAACAAAAAAAAGTTACAATGTTAATTGCGAATTTGATTTTGAGTTCCTACCAAAAAAGAGTTGCTAAAAAATTAAAGACAAACCCAGGACAAGAGATGGTTCAGGGAATGAAATCTGCTGATGAAGTTGGAGCAGAACTTGTTTTGGCAGATAGAGATATTCAAACTACATTTAAAAGAATTTGGAGACACATGGGATTTTTTGAAAAGATAAAACTTACAGTCTCATTAATTTTTGCAGATGACGATGAAGAAGTTTCAGAAGAGGATTTGTCAGAATTAATTCAAAAAGACAATTTGGAAAATGTAATTGATGATCTTGGCAAGAGCTATCCACAAATTGCCAATACTCTTCTTCACGAGAGAGATGAATATCTTGCCTATAATATAAAAAATGCACCTGGAGATAAAGTAGTTGCCGTTTTAGGAGCTGCCCATACTCCAGGAGTAAAAAAAGAAATCTTTAAAGAACAAGACATAGATGCATTAAATGTAATACCTGAGAAATCTTTTGGGAGCAAATTGCTACCTTGGATTATACCGGTATTAATTGTTGCTCTAATAGTCTACTCATTCTACACAAGCATAAACACAGGAATGAATCAGTTGAAGTCATGGGTTATATTTAACTCACTCTTTGCAGCAGGATTTACAATATTAAGTCTTGGACATCCACTGAGTGTCCTTACAGCACTAGTAGTTGCGCCATTTACATCAGTAAATCCATTACTTGCCTGTGGTTGGTTTGCAGGCCTTGTAGAGGCTACAGTTAGAAAACCAACTGTGGAAGATGTAAATAATATTCCAGAAGATATTTTTAAATTAAAATCTTGGTTTAAAAATAAATTTTTAAAGGCTCTGCTCGTTGTAATAATGGCAAATATTGGATCGTCAATTGGAACATTAATTGCCGGAACAAAAATAATTCAAAATTTATTATAAAATAATAGAACCTCAGATAGTCGGTATGCCGATTTATCGAAGGTTCTTTTTTTCTTTAACTAATTGACGAAAGAGTCTAAAGGTTGCTTGTGATGATATAATTCCAAGCGCAAGGCCCGTTGTTGTTAGGACTGTATTAATAAGAGATGTAGTCATCATGTCGTAGTCAGATTCGATGAAGTAGTACATGATGTAATACATTCCTGCGCCTGGCACAAGTGGTATTAAACATGGCAGTGAAAAAACTGTTGCAGGTTTTTTAAAATAAATTGCAAGGGTCTCTGAGATGACTCCAATAATTATGGAAGCCAAAAGTCCCGCTATTAAATAATTGTTTGTATTTATCAAAATATATTTATAAGTAACCCAAATGAGTCCGCTTAGAATTGAAACTGTGCCCCTGACATTTTTTGGAAGTTTAAAATATATTGTAAATCCAAATGTGCCAAAGCAAGCGACAAAAAATTCAAGAAAATAATTCATAACAAATACCCCATAATTTTAAGGCCAAGTCCGACGCCAAAAGCAATGGCAAGGGCAATGAAAAAAGCTTTAATCATTGTGATGGCGCCAGTAATAAATTCGCCACTCATAATATCACGAACAGAGTTTGTAATGGCAACACCAGGTACAAGAAGCATTATATCTCCGATTATAATAAGGTCAGTGTTCTCTCCGATATTTAGCTTTACAGATATAATTGCTAAGACTGAGATGATGAATGCGGCAATAATATTGTTCATAAAAAAAGAAAGTTTATATTTGCTAATTTGCGAAAGAATAATGCTAATTAAAAATCCAATTATCATGCTCGGCAAAAAGTCTCTAAAATTTCCACCAAAAAGTATTGTGAAAAATGGAGCTGCAATACCTGCACCAATGTGTAGGTTAATAGGATTTTCATCTTCGTTATCTATCTCGTTTAATATGTCATAGGATTCTATAATTGAAAAGTCTTTTGCTACGAAGTGCCTCGAGAAGGAGTTTACTTTGTCGATCTTATTCATGTTCGTATCTGAAATAGTAATCTTTCTAAAATTACTTATTGTTTCACCGTCATATTCAATTGTTAAGAAAATTGCTGAAGGCAGTGCATAGGCTGAGACTCTAGAGATGTTAGAAACAGATCTGCACATTCTCTCGACAGTATCTTCAGCACGATAACTCTCAGCACCGTTTTGAATTAATAAAGCGCCCGCATATAAAGAAAGATTCATAAGATCTTGTGCTTCGCGCAAATCATTAATAACTTTCGCCATATTATCACCAACTAAATTATACTATTTAAAATATTGAATCTCAATTAAAAAAGCTCAGGTTAATGGCAGAATTTAAAAACTTAAAACATTTTCAAAATTATGACAAAAAGCACAATAGTAAATTGAATATAGAAATTTCATTTGTTATAATAATTAAGATAGGGGTGATTATATGGAAATGCCCATAGTTTCAATTATAGGAAGACCTAATGTTGGTAAATCCACTTTATTTAATAAAATTGTTGGTAAAAAAATTTCAATAACTGAAGACACACCTGGTGTTACTAGAGACAGAATATACCAAGAAGCATCTTGGCTTAATTATAAATTTTTGCTGGTGGACACTGGTGGATTAGATTTAAAAGATGAAGATATATTTATGTCAAGCATAAAGGCGCAAATAGATATTGCTTTAGAAACTTCAGACGTTGTAATTTTTGTCGTAGATGGTGCTGAGGGAGTAAATCCCACTGATAGAGAGATATCAAATTTTTTGAGAAGAACTAAAACAAAAGTAGTTCTTGCTGTAAATAAATTTGATTCAAAAATGACTAAGGATAATATTTATGATTTTTATGAGCTTGGTCTTGGAGAGCCTGTTGGCATAAGTGCAGAGCAGGGAATTGGCGTTGGTGATTTATTAGACATCGTTGTAGAAGATTTAACTCCAGTAGATGAACTTGTAGATGATGATAAAATTAGAGTTACTCTAATGGGTAAACCAAATGTTGGAAAATCTTCTTTGTTAAACTATTTAACTGGAGAAAAAAGAGCAATCGTTACTGATATTCCAGGAACTACTAGAGACTCAATTGACTCTGTTGTTAAATACAAGGACAACGAATATATTTTTGTCGATACAGCTGGTCTTAGAAAAAAGAAAAAGATTGAAGCAGGTGTCGAAAGATATTCTGTCATAAGGACACTTACGGCAATAGAGAGATCAAATATTTGTGTTCTAATGATAGATGCAACTGTTGGAGTTACAGAACAGGATTCTAAAATTGCAGGTTTTGCCCATGAAAATAATAAGGCAATAATAATTGCAGTAAACAAATGGGACGCAATAGAAAAAGAAACAAAAACCATGAAGCAATTTGAAAATCAAATTAGAACAGAGCTTGGATTTTTATTCTATGCGCCAATTATTTTTATATCTGCAAAAACTGGTCAAAGAGTAAATGACTTCTTGGATCTTATTGAAGTAGTAAATAACAATTATAACCACAGAATTCAAACGGGAGTATTAAACGATATATTAAATAGAGCAGTTCTTGCAAATCAACCTCCGTCTGATAAAGGTAGAAGAGGAAAGCTTTATTATGGAACTCAGGTTAGCGTCAGACCACCGAGATTTTCTCTATTTGTCAATGACAAGGAGCTATTCCACTTTTCATATGTGAGATATTTGGAAAATCAAATTAGAACTACTTTCTCTTTTGATGGAACCCCAATTATATTAGATCTTAAAAATCGCGGAGCAAAACAATGACATACCTAGTCGTATTTATTATTTCTTATCTAGTAGGAAGTATTTCAGGTTCATATATAATCGGCAATTTGTTTTTAAAAAAAGATATCAGAAAATATGGATCAGGAAATGCGGGCACTACTAATGCAATGCGCGTTTTGGGCAAAAAAGCTGGAGTAACTACTTTTTTAATTGACTTTTTTAAAGGAATGTTAGTAGTTTTTATAGTAAAAAAACTATTTGGCGAAGAATATATTCCTCTTGGAATATTGGCCGCAGTTTTGGGTCATGATTTTCCTTTTTATATGAAATTTAAGGGCGGAAAGGGAGTAGCAACTACCCTTGGTGCCCTTGCGTTTTTTAATTTTAAACTCACATTTATTTGTTACTTATCATGGCTTATTTTGACAATTGTTACAAAGATGGTTTCTGTTGGATCTATTGCTTTTTATATTTCAATAATCATAATTTATAGCATTTATTCTGGCCTTAGTGGCGTAAACTTAATAATAATTATATTAATAGCACTACTTGGAATATATAGACATAAGGCAAATATAAAAAGAATAATTAACGGAAATGAAAATAAAATCGGAGGCAGAAAATGAATATTACTGTTGCAGGTGGAGGTAGCTGGGGAACGGCAATAGCTAGACTTCTTCATAACAAGGGACATAATCTTAAATTTTATATAAGAGAAGAAGAGACTATTTATAACATTAAAAACTTCAAAGAAAACAAAGAGTTTTTGCCTGGAGCATTTTTTAATGGAGATGTTTACTTAACTACAGATATTAACGAAACCTTAGATGATTGTGAAATTTTTGTACTAGGTGTTCCAACATCTGCTTGTAGAGAAGTTCTTACAAAAATAAAAGACAAGGTAAATAAAGATACAATTATTGTCAATTTGTCGAAGGGAATTGAGCAACACACACATATGCGTATTTCGGAAATAGCAAATGAACTTTTGCCAAATAATTCCTTTGTAGCTCTATCTGGACCATCTCATGCAGAAGAGGTCGGAAAAGATATTCCAACAACTGTTGTAGCTGCATCTAAGGACGATAAAGCAGCTAAAATAGTACAGGAAGAATTTACAACTCCAGTTTTTAGAATCTATACGAATAGCGACCTTGTTGGAGTTGAAATGGGTGGAGCACTAAAGAATATTATTGCTCTTGCTGCAGGGATGAATGATGGTCTTGAATTTGGAGACAACACTAAAGCGGCGCTTATGACTCGTGGAATTTATGAAATGAGTAAACTCGGCATGGCAATGGGAGCAAACCCACACACATTTAATGGATTATCTGGAATTGGTGATTTAATCGTTACATGCACTAGCATGCACTCAAGGAATAGAAGAGCTGGAATTCTGCTTGGCGAAGGCAAATCTATGCAAGAGGCTTGTGATACAGTAGGTCAAGTTGTCGAAGGAATTAAGACTGTAACGGCTGCTTATGAACTTGCAAAAGAAAAAGACATTGAGATGCCAATTACAAATATGATTTATAGAGTATTATACGATAATTACGATCCCATGCAAGCAGTAGAAGATTTAATGACTAGAAAAAGCAAAGACGAAATTGAACAAATTTTTTACGAATAATATAAAATAAGTCTTACTTTATGATATAATAATAGCGATTAGGTGGTATTTTGAACACAAAATCCAAAAAGAAAAATAAATATTTTTACAGAAGGATATTTGCTTTAATTTTTCTTTTACTAGTTATCTTTTTTATAATTAAATTTATAAGGGGAAGAACTTTTAGTGACTATAAAACAGTTTTTCCAACACTGACAACTTATGAAGATGACTTTAAAACAAAGATTTTTAATATTTATAATGAAAAGGTGTATTACTCCGAAGGTGATGGGGTAGCAGTCTTTAATGCAAGTGAGGGACAAAAAGTTCCTGTAGGATATGAAGTTTGTTACTTAAATTTAATGGAAGATGTTTCATCTTATAAAGATCAACTTTCTAAAATTAAAGCTGCTATTGACCTTAAAAATGGCATAGAACCAGAAGATAATACAAGTGATTTTAAAATTAATAAGGGAATTCAAGAAATAATAAGAGATAAGAATTATGCGAGCATCTATAATGATATAGACTCTTTAAATCTTGAAAATAAGGTGACATATAGTGCCTCAGAACTAAAAGAATATATGGACTTAAGTGAGGCCGAGCTTAAAGAAAAGCAAAACGAATTAGAAAATATTATAGAAAAATATAATGTTTCATACAAAGCTGAATTTTCAGGAATTGTCTCTTATAAAATTGATGGAGCTGAAAAGAAATTCGATATAAAAAAATTGGATAAAATTGATTACAATTATTTAAAACAAGATTTCGGATTTTCAAGATCAGAGATGAATTCTCAAGTAAAAAAAGATGAAGCGCTTTTCAAAATAATTGATAACTTTGATTGGAAACTTGCAGCGACTGTAGACAATATATCAAAGATTAAAAATTATAATATTGGCGATACAGTTAGAATTGAACTTGATGATTCCAAAACAATTTATGGAACAATCGAGAAGATAAATAAGACAGGCAATAGGGCAGTTATCATTGTAGATTTAGATAGATACATTGAAGATATGTACTCTAGTAGAGTTCATGAAGGAAAAATTGTCCTAGAGAGGACAAAAGTTTATGAAATTCCTAAATCTACTCTAACAGAAAGAGATAAGGTAACTGGAGTTTTTGTTCAAGAAATTAAAGGTCTTGTAAGGTTTGTGCCCGTAGAGATTGTAAGCGAAAAGCCTGAATCAATATTTATTAATAGAGGAAATAAACAATCTATAATTCAGATTGGTGAAAAAACATATAAGACAGTTACAGTAAATGATGCTGTAGTAATAAATCCAAGAACTGTTGATGAATCAAGGATTTTAAATTGAGGTGATCACATGGATTTAAAGGAGAATTTAGAATCAGTTCTAGAAGAGATTGAAGATGCAAAGTCAAAGTCACATTTTAACCGTGATGTTGAGCTTATTGCAGTTTCTAAGACTCATCCAGTAGAGATGATAGAAAGAGTGAGAGATCTCGGTATTACAGAGTTTGGTGAAAATAAGGTTCAAGAACTTAGAGATAAGATTGAACTTGTTAAAGATGTGAATTTTCATCTAATTGGAAATTTACAAACAAATAAAGTTAAATATATTTATGATAAAGTTAAACTTATTCACTCTCTAGACAGAATTAAACTTGCTAAAGAAATTAATAAGAGAGCCGAGAGTAGTGACATTATAGTTGACTGTTTAGTGCAAATTAATATTGGAAATGAAGAGACTAAATCAGGAATAAGATATGAGGAGACAGAAGAGTTCATCTCTAAGCTAGAAGATTTTCAAAACATTCATATAAAAGGCTTAATGGCTATTGCTCCAAATACTTCAGATGAAGATTTAATTAGAAAATGTTTTGAAAAGATGAATAATAAATTTGAAGATATTGGATCAAAAGATTATAAAAATGTTGAGATGAAATACCTGTCAATGGGCATGAGCAATGATTTCAAAATTGCAATAGAAGAAGGTTCTAATATGGTAAGAATCGGATCTAAAATTTTTGGAAATAGAAATTATAATTAGGAGGATATTATGGCAGAAAAAACTATGGATAAACTAAAGAAAATTTTTGGTTTCGCTGATGAATATGAGTATGAAAACTACGATGATGACGATTATGGTGAAGAAGTAGTAGAAACTGAAGAAGTTGCTACACCAGAAGCAAGTCACACAAGCTTTTTCAAAAAACAAAACAAAGTTAAGACAAGCCCAGATGGAAGCATGGTGATTACAGTTCACGAACCACTTTCTTATGATGAATCACCTCTTATTGTTGATGATTTAAGAGACTACAAAGCAGTTGTTTTAAATTTTGAACAATTAGATTTAGAAGTTAAAAGACAAATCTTTGACTTTGTCAGCGGTGCACTTTATGCTCTAGATGGTAAAATGCAAAAAGTTAACAAAGATATATTTATTCTTGCTCCATACAATGTTGAAATAGATGGATTAAAAGAACAATTAAAGAATAATGGAATGTTTCCTTGGTAATTTTCAATAAGGACGAACTAGTAAGTCATATCAATTCCATAGATGAACGCAGAGAAATTCGCAGAGTAATTGATAAAATTGACATAGTTTTGAGTAGCTTTATAATGTCGTCAACGGATTTTTTAAATCCTCATGAAGTTAATTTGGCAAAATCTGTCTTAAATAGATTTAAAGACGAAATTTCTTATGAAGTTGATGGCGGCTATAATGATGCTGAAAACTGCATCATTTATATTTATCCAAGTTATGAAACTGATATTTTAAATGAGGACATTGATATCTTTAGATTTGAGTCAATTCCTACAATTAAACATAAGGATGTACTTGGGTCTTTGCTCGGCCTTGGTATAGAACGAAAAAAAATAGGTGATATTTTAATTGGGAGAAAATACACTTATTTTTTTGCTAAAAATGAAATATCTAGTTTTGTGGAACTAAGTTTAAATAAAATTTCTAGATACAATGTTAAAATCGAAAGAGTAGAAGACGTATCAGAAATTCCAAAAAAAGAATATATTTATAAAGATATTATCGTTGCCTCTCCAAGGCTCGATAGTATCGTTTCAAGCTGTTTAAATATATCTAGATCAAATGCGAAAAATAAAATAAAATCAGGAGAAGTTAAGCTAAACTATTCTGTTGAAGATAGGCCTAGTGTGGAAGTTTCTGCAGGAGATTTAATCTCAGTAAGAAAGTTTGGACGATTTCAAATTGATGAATTTTATAAAAAGACCAAGAGAGGCAATATTGTTCTTAAAATTAAAATCAACAAGTGACGGGGGAAGCTATGTTTGTAGTGCTTTTTAGTATAATACTAATATTATTAGATCAGTTTAGTAAATTTTTGGTTAAGACATATCTCATGGGACGTGAGCCCTTAGTTTTAATCAATGACTTTTTGAGACTTTACTATATTGAAAACAGGGGAGCTGCCTTTGGAATACTTCAGGGCAGACGAAGTTTTTTAACAATCATAACAATAATAGTTTTAGTATTTTTAACTATCTATCTTTTTAGAAATTATAGAAAATTGCCAAAGATATATCTATTTAGTATCAGTCTTTTAATTGGCGGAACTATTGGAAACTTTATTGACAGAATAAGACTTCATTATGTCGTTGATTTTATTAGTGTAAAAATTTTCAATTATAATTTTGCTATTTTTAATTTTGCAGATGTTTTTATTGTGTTGGGAACTATTTTAATTTGCATTGGCATAGTTCTTTACGACAATCCAAAAAATAAATACAAAAGTGAAAAAAATGAAAGATAAAGAATTTATAATTTCAGAAGAAGATGTATCACAAAGGCTTGATAAATATTTAGAAAATGTTCTTGATTTAAATAGGTCTCAAATAAAAAAACAAATAAATAACGAAAAGATTAGGGTAAATGGCGAGGTTGTAAAAGCTGGATATTCTCTAAAGCTTTTAGATAAAATAACAGTTGAGCGTGAAGAGGAAATTAAACTTATACCAAAAAAGATTGATTTTGATGTGCTTTATGAGGATGAATATTTGGCTGTTATTTCTAAGCCAATTGGAATTTCTGTGCAACCAACGCCTGATAATCTTGAAAATACATTGGCGAGTGGTTTATTATATCGCTTTGGAGATAGGCTTCCGGATCCGTATAATGAACTTAGACCTGGCATAGTACATCGATTAGATAAAGATACAAGTGGACTTATGGTTATTGCAAAGACAGAAGAGTCTTATTATGCGCTTGTCGAGATGTTTAAAAAACATGATATCGATAAGCACTATATAGCCATTGTTCATGGAATTCCTGATGACAATGTGGTTATCGAAGAGCCAATTGGTCGCGATCCAAATAACAGGACCAAGATGAAAGTTATTTATAAAAACTCAAAAGATGCTTACACTAGTTTTACTATACTTAAAAAATTTGAGGAAGTGTCACTACTTGATGTAAATATAAAAACTGGACGAATGCACCAGATAAGAGTTCACCTTGCACATATCAATCATCCTGTAGTTGGTGATTTAGTATACGGACATAAAAATAAATGGAATATTAATACGCAGCTCTTGCATGCTAAGAGACTTCGATTTAGGCATCCTATGACCTGCGAATTATTAGACATACAAGATAAATTTCCAATTCGTTTTGAAGAATTTTTAAACAAAATTAATAAATAAAAGGGGTATCATTGTGAAAAATTATGATGTAATTATAGTTGGAGCTGGAGCCAGCGGTGTTTTTGCTTCCTATGAATTTAAAAAGCTTAACTCTAAGCTAAAGGTGTTAGTTATTGATAAGGGAAACACTATTTACAAGAGACAATGCCCAATAAAGACAGGAAAAGTTGACAACTGTATTGGATGCAAACCTTGCAATATAATGAATGGATACGGAGGAGCGGGAACTCTTTCTGACGGAAAGTATAATATCACCACAGAATTTGGTGGACAAATGCATGAGTATTTAGGTAGAGAAGAGTCAATTAAACTCATGGAATATGTCGACGAAGTACTTTGCGATTTTGACGGACAATCATCAAAGCTTTATCAGACTAAAAATTCTGGACTTAAGACATTGGCTTTAAAAAATGACCTACATCTACTGGATGCAAAGGTAAGGCACTTCGGAACTGATAGAAACGTGAAAATTCTAGAAAAAGTTTACGAATATACAAAAGATCATGTTGATATGATTTTTAACACAACTGTCTTAGACGTATGTTATGAAGACGGAGTTTATAAAATATCAACTGATAAGGGAGAAGAATTTAATTGTAAAAAGCTTGTTCTAGCATCAGGTAGAAGTGGCTCTAAGTGGATATCAAGTGTTTGCAAAAAATTTAATATTAATTTATACTCTAACCAAGTTGATATTGGTGTTAGGGTTGAGCTTCCAGCTGAAGTTTTTAAACATATCACTGATGCAGTTTATGAATCAAAAATTGTCTACCAAACAAAGGGCTACAATGATTTAGTTAGAACTTTCTGCATGAACCCTTATGGTCAAGTTGTTGCAGAAAACACAAATGGAATCATTACAGTAAATGGTCATTCTTATGCAGATCCAAAACTTCAGTCCGAGAATACTAACTTTGCACTTCTTGTAAGCAATAAGTTCACAGAACCTTTTAAAGATTCAAATGAGTACGGTGAATCTATTGCCCGTCTTTCAAATATGTTAGGTGGAGGAGTCCTTCTTCAAAGGTTTGGAGATTTAGTAAAGGGCAGAAGATCTGATAAGAGAAGAATGGAAAAATGCTTTACCGTTCCAACTCTTAAGGCAACTCCTGGAGATTTGTCACTTGTAATTCCAAAGAGACAATTAGACTCAATTATCGAGATGATTTATGCGCTTGATAAAATTGCTCCAGGTACTGCAAATGACGACACATTACTTTATGGTGTGGAAGTTAAGTTCTATAACTCGAAAGTAAAAACTGACAATAATTTTGAAACATCACAAGAAGGTCTATTTGTAGTTGGAGATGGCGGAGGAGCAACTCACTCACTTTCTCAGGCATCGGCTTGTGGAGTTTATGTGGCTAGATATTTAAATGAAATTTTAGGTTGAGGGTATGTCATTGACATACTCTTTTATTTGCTCAGATATACTGTATAATTAAATAATGAAATGAGGAATAAAATGGAAAATTCAGATTTAATTAAAGATTTAAAGGACAATGTAAATGAGTACATGGCCTTTATTAAAGAAAATATAGATAAGAAAAATGCCCTTGTAATTACTCATGGATGTCAAATGAATGAGCATGATTCAGAAAAAATTATTTGGCTGCTTGAAAAAATGGGTTATACAATGGTAGATGAGATAGATAATGCGGACTTTATTGTTGTAAATACTTGCTCTGTGAGACATTCTGCAGAGGATAAAGTTTATGGACAGCTTGGCAATTTAAAAAATATTAAAAACAAGAGAAAAGATTTAAAAATTGCCGTTTGCGGCTGCATGATGCAAAGAGAAGAGTCAAGAAACTATGTAATTGAAAAATTTCCAAATGTAGATATAATTTTCGGAACAAATAATATTTGGAAACTACCAGAGCTTTTATATTCATCATATAACGGGAAGAAGCTTGCAATTGATATTGAAGAAAATCCAATTGGTCTTGATGAAGGGCTCGGTGCGACAAGAGCTTATGGATTTAAGTCCTACGTCAATATTATGTATGGATGCAACAATTTTTGCACTTATTGCATAGTGCCATACACAAGGGGTAGAGAAACCAGCAGAAATCCAAAAGATATAATTAAAGAGATTGAAGACCTTGTATCTCATGGAACAAAAGAAGTTACGCTACTTGGACAAAATGTTAATTCCTACGGCAAGACTTTAGATTTTGATTATTCTTTTGCAAATTTATTAGAAGATATAAATGAGATTGAAGGTCTTGAGAGAATTAGATTTATGACATCTCACCCTAAGGATATATCTGATGAATTAATAATGGCATTTAAAAATTTAGATAAATTGTGTAACTTTTTACACTTGCCTGTGCAAGCAGGATCAACTGATGTCTTAAAGAAAATGAATAGAAAATATTCTAAAGAAGATTATCTAAATACAATAGAAAAAATAAAGAGCATAAATCCAGACATAGCTCTTTCAACAGACATTATGGTTGGTTTTCCTGGTGAAACAGAAGAAGACTTTGAAGATACACTAGATCTTTGCAGGAAAGTAGAGTACGATACATCTTTTACTTTCATATATTCAGTTAGGGAAAATACTCCAGCAGCAAAGATGGAACAAGTACCTGATAAAGTTAAGCATGAAAGATTTGAAAGACTTTTAGATGTATTATATCCAATCCAAGAGAAGAAGAATAAAGCACTAATCGGTCAAAATGTAACAGTTTTGGTAGAAGACTTCTCCAAGAAGCGAGATGATTATGTAACTGGAAGAACAGAAGGATTTAAACTTGTAAACTTTAAGGGTGATGAGTCCGATATAGGAAAAATTGTAGATGTCAAAATAACAGATGCCAACAGTTTTTCTTTAGAAGGTGAGAAGCTTGGATAAAAGTAAATTAACTCCAATGATGAGGCAGTATCTATCTGTGAAAGAAGAAAATCCAGATGCCATACTATTCTTTAGACTTGGAGATTTTTACGAAATGTTTTTTGAAGATGCACTCACTGCATCGAGAGAACTTGAAATTACTCTTACTAAGCGTGATGCAGGTTTAGAAGAAAAGGCGCCAATGTGTGGAGTGCCATATCATGTGGCGAATAGTTATATTTCTAAATTAATTAATAAAGGTTACAAAGTTGCGATCTGCGACCAAATGGAGGATCCAAAAACTGCAAAGGGGATTGTAAAAAGAGAAGTAACAAAAATTGTTACTCCTGGCACTTTTACAGACAACGAATATCTAAAAAGCGACGAAAATAATTACTTGTTATCAGTTTATTTAAAAAACTACAGCATTAATCTTACTTATGTAGATTATTCTACTGGAGAGATTTATGTAACGAACAAGACTTTTTTAGATAGACAAAGCCTACTTGGATTTTTAAATAATGAAGTCTCTAGGATAAGTCCAAATGAACTTTTGATAAATAATGATGAATTTTTAAAAGATGACAAAGATTTTTCTTTTAATAGATTTTATATTAATAGGTTTTCGGAAGAAGAGATTTCACAAATTAACATAGATGATTTAAAGAGACATTTTGGAGACGACTTTTTTAAATCTTATGATGAAATTTTAAAAAGAGAAAAAGTAAGAGAATTTAAATCTGTCAATATGATTTTAAAATATCTTTTTGAGACTCAAAAGATTAATTTAAAGCATATTAATAAAATTAATTATTATGACAACAAGAATTATTTAATAATTGATGAAAACTCAAGGAGAACATTGGAGCTTTTAAAAGGTCTAAATACTTTTAAAAAATCGGGATCTCTACTTGAAGTTCTAGACGAATGCACAACTGCAATGGGCAGCAGGAAATTAAAAAAATGGGTGGAGTCACCGCTTAACAATATTTATGATATTAAAAATAGACAAGATTTAATAGAAGCTTTTTCAGAAAATTTATTGTTCCAAGATTATATTATAAATTTATTAAAAGAAGTTTATGATATTGAAAGACTTGTCGTAAAACTTTCTAATAACACTATTAATCCTAGAGAAATTTATTCGCTTAAAAGAAGCATCAGTGCTTCTCTAGAAATAAAAGAAGAACTACAAAAATCTGGAAGTCGTCCCTTAAATGAGTTTGCAAAAAATATTATCGATCTATCTAATTTATATAAAAAGATTGACAGCATGTTAGTAGATAATCCTCCCATAACTCTTGAAGAAAATAGGATTATAAAAAAGGGTTTTTCAGACGAATTAGATGAATATTTCGAACTTTCTGAAAAAGGCAAAAATTGGATTATAGATTTTGAAATAAGAGAAAAGGAACGCACTGGAATAAAGAATTTAAGAATAAAATACAATAAAATTCTAGGATACTTTATAGAAGTCACAAAATCGAACTTAGATAGTGTTCCCGATGACTATATCAGAAAACAAACTCTAGTTGGTTCAGAAAGATTTTTCTCTGTCGAGTTAAAAGAGATGGAATCAAAGTTAATTGGCTCAAAAGAAAGGGCACTTGAAGTACAATCTAAGTATTACAATGATTTAAAAGATTATATTACAGGAGAGATTAAATATATACAAAATCTTGCTGATTCTTTATCAGACCTTGACTCAATAATTTCTCTATCCTTAGTGGCTTCTAAAAATAAATATATTAGACCGAGTCTTAATGAAGACGGAATTATAGAGATAAAAAACGGAAGACACCCAATTGTAGAGACAAAAAATTTAAAAGAGACTTTTGTGCCAAATGACACTTCTCTCGATCTAGATAAAAATATGATTCACATAATTACAGGCCCAAATATGGCAGGCAAGTCAACCTACATGAGACAAGTTGCATTGATAGTAATAATGGCTCACATTGGTTCTTTTGTACCATGTGAGAGTGCAAATATTTCAATCGTAGATAGAATTTTTACAAGGATTGGAGCAAGTGATAACTTGGCAATGGGAGAATCTACTTTTATGGTTGAGATGAAAGAGGTTGCAAATATAATTGACAATGCAACGGATAAATCTCTTTTAATTTTAGATGAAGTCGGAAGAGGTACAAGTACCTTTGATGGCATTTCAATTGCAAATGCAATAATAGAGTATATCGCAGATAATATAAGAGCAAAGACACTATTTGCCACTCATTATCACGAACTGGTTTATTTAGAAGACAAATATCCAAATATCACAAACCTTACAATTGCTGTAGAAAAAAAAGATGATGACATTATATTTCTTCGCAAGATAATAAATGGATATTCAAACAATTCTTATGGAATTGATGTTGCACGACTTGCGGGAATAGAGAGCTCAATTATTGATAGAGCAAATGTTATATTAAATGAAATTGAAAAAGATAATGAAGGTTTTGTTGAGAATATTTCTGAAAATAGCGAGATAAAAAAAGTAGAGACAAATCCAGAAATAAAGAAGTTTATTGAGAAGCTTCAAGATATAGATATTTTAAATATTAATCCAATAGAGGCATTTAATATTTTAAATAGGATAATTGAAGAGTCCAAGGAGTTATCATGAGAATAGCACTTTTAGATGATGTAACAATTTCAAAAATTGCAGCGGGAGAAATAATTGAAAACTCTGCGTCCATAATTAAAGAGTTAGTTGAAAACTCAATTGATGCTGGTGCCGATAAAATTACCATAGAGATTAAAGGCGAGAGTACAAATTATTTAAAAATTTCTGATAATGGATCTGGAATTTTGGAAGATGATGTTGAGAATGCATTCCTAAGGCATTCAACTTCTAAACTTCGCGATATCGATGATTTGAGTAAAATAATTTCACTTGGTTTTAGAGGAGAGGCACTTGCAAGTATCTCTACAATTGCAAAAGTTAAGCTCATGACAAAGACAAAAGATGAGCTGGCTGGCACAATGGCAATTGTGGAAAATGGAAAAGTTGTTAAGAAGAATAAAATTGGAATGCCACAGGGCACTACTTTTATTATAGAAGACGTATTTTATAACACACCAGTTAGAAAAAAGTTTTTAAAAAAAGATTCAAGCGAGATAAATAATATTATTGATATTGTACAGAAGATTGCCCTTTCCAATAAAAATATTTCCTTTGACTTAATAAAAGACGGGAAAAATATTTTAAGTGCGCCTGCAACTTCAAATTATACAAATAGAGTTTTTAGCGTTTTGGGAAAAGAAATGGCGGCAAATCTTTTGGAAGGCTCATTTGAGTCAGAGAATTATAAGATTCATGGCTATTTTTCAAACAATAAATTATTTAGATCCACTCGCGACAATCAATATATATTTGTAAACGGAAGATATGTTAAAAATCTAGAAATATCTCGAGCAATTGAGTCTAAGTATAGATCTTTGATACCTCTAAATAGATATCCATGCTTCGTTTTGTTCTTGGAGATTCCACCGAGCCTCATTGATGTAAACATTCATCCAAAGAAGAATGAGATTAAATTTAACGACGAGAGAACTCTTTTGGCACTTATTACAGAAGTAGTAGAAGATGTAATATATCCAAATAGGAGTATTAGAGAAATTAATTTTGAAGACAAAAAAGAAAGCTTAAATGTCTTTGATATATTTGGTTATGAAGAAGACTCCGAGGATGCAAGTGATATAGAAGTAGAAGAAAAAACAGAAGATAATAAAGAGACTTCTAATGATTACGAAACATCTTTTAAAGAGAGTGTCGTTTCATTTTTCCCAGAGACTGAAGAATCTAATGATTATGACAAATCACAAAGTGATTATAATGTAGTTGACGCGGCAGTCAATGATTTTAAAGCAGATGAAAGTGATGTAGAAGTCGAAGAGGCAAGTTTCTTAGAAATAAAAGATAAACAAATTGACGAAAATATTCTCAACTCGCGAATCGCAGGAGTATTATTTGACACATATATACTTTTAGAGGATAAGGATAAAGACACAGCTTATATAGTGGATCAACATGCAGCACACGAAAGGGTTTGGTATGAGAGATATAGAAGGCTTTATCTAAATCAAGAAATTTCATCTCAAATACTCTTAAAGCCTGAGATTATTGAGCTTAATGCAAAAGAGTACGATAAACTCGAAAGTCACATCGAAATATTTAAAGATCTTGGATTTAATATAGAAGACTTTGGCGATGGAGCAATAGTGCTTCGTGAAGTTCCAATGATATTTGGACTTCCAACATATGTCGACTTTATTCGAGATATAATTGACTCGCTTGATAAAAATATTTCTTCAAGTTATGAAGCAGATCTTTATAAAATTATGAAGAAGGCGTGCAAGAGAGCTGTAAAGGCAAATGACAAGCTTTCAAATATTGAGATTGAAAAACTAATTGAAGACTTAAGCAGATGCGAAAATCCTTATACATGTCCACACGGCAGACCTACGATTATAGACGTATCAAATAAAAGTATAGCTAAGTTATTTTTGAGGGAGTAAAAATGAAGAATTTAATTATTCTAACTGGGCCAACAGGAATTGGAAAAACTGAAATTTCTCTTAAATTAGCAGAAAAATTTGGCTGCGAAATAATTTCTTGTGACTCTATGCAAATCTATAAAGATTTAGACATTGGAACAGCAAAGATTTCACTTGATGAGACTAATATTTTACATCACATGGTAGATATTGTAACTCCTGATGAAAACTTTTCGGTTGCAGAATTTCAAGACATGACAAAAAAATTAATTACAGATATAAATAATCGCGGTAAAGTTCCAATGCTTGTTGGAGGGACTGGACTCTATATTAATTCAATAGTTTATAATTTGGAGTTTGCCAACACTTCACAAGATTTTGAATATCGAAATAAACTAATGGATATGGCAAAAGATGAAGATCAAGACTTTCTTCACAACAAATTAAAAAAGTTAAATCCTAAAGAGGCAGAAAAAATTCACCCAAACAACCATCAGAGAATAATTAGAGCACTTGAGATTTCTAAAAATGGAGAAATTAAAGGCAGTAAATTTAGAGAAGAAAATAATGATTACAATTTAATCTACATGGCGCTTAACATGGATAGACAAAAACTTTATGAAAGAATCAATGAAAGAGTAATAAAGATGATTGACATGGGACTTGTAGATGAAGCAAAATACGCCATAGATAAATATAATTTGACGAGAGATTCGCAGTCAATGAAGGCTATAGGCTACAAGGAAATTTTTGATTATCTCGATGACAATTATACTCTGGATGAAATGATAGAAGAAATTCAAAAGAATTCACGCCATTACGCAAAGAGACAGCTCACTTGGTTTAGAAGAGATAGTCGAATTAAATGGTTTGAGCGCGAAGACGAAAAGTTAATAGAAGAGATGGAAGACTATATAGGAGAGAGACTTGAAAGAATATAAGAGCTTATTTAAGAATTTATACAACATAGATGAAAATGTGACTTACTTTGTTAATATTTGTGAAAAATCACTTCAAGATAGATTTGACGAATTATCAGATATTTCACAGTACAATCAAGTAAAAATATTAAAAGCAATGCAAGATGAAAAACTACAAGCAACTGACTTTAATTGGACCACAGGATATGGATATGGAGATGTTGGAAGAGACAAGGTCGAGGCAATTTATGCAAATATTTTTAAGACTGAAGATGCACTTGTTAGAACAAATATAGTTTCTGGTACACATGCAATCTCTTTGGCATTAAGATCAATTTTAAGAAGTGGAGATCATTTGCTTTCAATTACTTCTACACCTTATGACACGCTACAAAAAGTTATCGGAATTCGTGGAAATGACCCTGACTCACTAATAAATTCAGGAATAGAATATTCTGAAATTCCTCTTCTTGCTGATAATTCAATTAATATAGATGAGATAAAAAACAATATTAGAGATAATACTAAGCTTGCAATTCTTCAAAGATCAACTGGATATTCTAACAGGCGTGCCTTTACTGTAAGTGAACTTGCAGAAGCTGTTTCTGAAATAAAAAAAGTAAAGAGCGACCTATTAGTATTTGTCGATAATTGCTATGGAGAGTTTACAGAAATAACTGAACCAACAGAATATGGAGTAGACATTATGGCAGGTTCACTGATAAAAAATCCTGGCGGAGGCATTGCCTATACGGGAGGCTATGTTGTAGGGAAAAAAGAATTAGTAGATAGAGCGGCAAGCTTTTTAACAGCTCCTGGAATAGGTAAGGAGTGCGGACTAACTTTTGGGATGACAAGACAAATTTTACAAGGGCTTTTCATGGCGCCTAAAATAGTTGAAGATGCAATAAAAGGTGCAATGTTATTTTCAAAATGTTTTGAAAAATTAGGATTTAGAACAATTCCAGCAACAGATGATCCTCGTAGCGATATAGTTACGGCGATTGAACTTAAAAAACCAGAGATACTTGAAGAATTTTGCAAATCTATTCAATTTTCTTCACCAGTGGATTCAATTTTTACACCAATGCCATGGGATATGCCAGGTTATGAGGACAAAGTAATAATGGCAGCGGGAGATTTTATTGAAGGATCGTCAATAGAACTTTCTGCCGACGGGCCAATGAGAGAGCCTTACTATGTTTATTTTCAAGGTGGACTTTCTTTTTATCACATCAAGTTTGCTCTAGTAAATGTACTCAACAATTTAAATGAAAAAAATCTAATTAATATTTAGAATGAAGGCTGCTTATCACTTAAGCAGTCTTTTCTCATGAATAGATTTTATAAATTTAATGTGCAAATATGTTATAATTATTTTATGAAAGCAATGAAGATAGGCGACTTTGTCGTCATAGGGATAATATTAATTTTATCTCTTGTAATTTATTTTTTTACCACAAAAAAACCTGAAAATTCAAACAATAAAATTGTAGAAATAACGGTAGATGGAAAAATTTATAAAGAATTTCCACTGTCAAAAAAATCTGAAAGCATAAACATCGACACAAAATATGGTCACAATATTGTAAAAGTTGAAGATGGACTTGTGTATATGTATGAATCTGATTGCAAAGACCAGATATGTGTTCACATGGGAAAAATTAGTGATGTTGGTGACAATATTATTTGTCTTCCAAATAGGCTACTTGTAAAAATTGTTTCAGATAGTGACGATGACACTGATGAGATGGATTTGATTCTAAAATGAGCAAAAATCAAAAAATAATTTTTTTAGCATTATTATCTGCACTTGGAATAGTCGTCGGATTATTTGAAAGCGTCATACCACTTCCTGTTGCAATCCCTGGAGCGAGACTTGGACTTTCAAATATAGTAGTTCTTGTAGCTATAGTTGCCATTGGATACAAAGAAGGATTTTTTATTGCAATTTTTAAGACAGTGCTTTTAACTCTTGTGACAGGAGCTGTATCTAGCTTTTTCTTTTCACTTGGAGGAGCGATTCTAAGCTCTATATTCATGATACTTGCGCACAAATATTTAAGTAAATATTTAACGCTAATCGGCATAAGTGAAATAGGATCATTCTTTCACAATTTGGGGCAAGTTTTAGTTGCAAGCTTCATAATGCAGTCGAAAGCTATCATGGCGTATTTGCCAGTACTTGTGATACTTGGAATTTTTACAGGATTTTTTGTAGGTTTAAGTTCAATTTATATAGTTAAAAATATTAATGTGAGAAATTTGAGGAATTAAATGAAAGAAATTATATTGGCATCAGGATCTGCTAGGCGAAAAGAGATTTTAGGACAATTTATTGATTTTAAAATAATAAAACCAGATATTGAAGAAATTAAAAATAACGAAGTTAAGGCAAATACAACTGTAATGGCTCTTGCTTTCGAAAAGGGAATGGCAGTAGCACGTGAAAATGAGGACTCTTTGGTTTTATCTTGCGACACCTTGGTTGAGATTGATGGAGAGTTATTGGGCAAGCCAAAAGATAGAGATGACGCAAGAGAGATGCTTAAAAAGTTAAGCGGAAAAGCTCACAATGTTTACAGTGGCTATGCTCTAATTCTACTCAGCGAAAAGATTAAGTATTTAGACTTTGTAAAAACTTCTGTAAAATTTAAAAATCTAACAGACGATGATATTGAAAATTACCTAGACACTGGCGAATATAAAGACAAAGCTGGAAGCTATGCAATACAAGAGAAGGGTTCACTATTAATTGAAAAATTTGATGGAGACTATTTTAATGTAGTTGGGCTTCCGATTTCTAAAATTAATGACGACTTAAAGAGGATTTTTAATATTGATTTAATGAGGTGCTAAAATTGGAGAGAAATCTTGTCAATTACACTATTAAACAGATGCCTGAGGATGATAGGCCACAAGAAAAGTTAATTAAATATGGACCAGAAATTTTATCAAATGCAGAGCTTGTCGCCTTAATTATAAGAACTGGATCAAAAAAGGGAGACACTGCCATAGATATTGCAAGGAATATGTTTACAAGCCTTAAATCAGAAAATGATAGAGACGGACTTAATGCACTAAAAAATGCGACACTTAAAGATCTCACTAAGGTAGAGGGCATAGGTGAAGCAAAGGCTGCCATGATACTTGCTGCAGTTCAACTTGGAGTTAGGCTTTCTCAGTCACAATATGATACAAAAATGAGAATCACATCACCATCTATTGCGGCAAACTATGTGATGAGTGAGATGAGTTCGCTTAAATCTGAACATTTTCGCATAATGACATTAAATACAAAGAAAGAAATAAATTATATCAGAGAGATATCTAAAGGAATTATCAACATGACAATAGTTCATCCTAGAGAGGTTTTTAGAGCAGCTATTGAAGATAATGCACACAGCATTATCCTGTTACATAATCATCCAACAGGTGATCCTACTCCATCTGATGAAGATATAAGACTTACCAATAAACTTATGGATTCAGCAGAAATACTTGGAATAGAGATTGTCGATCATATAATCATTGGAAACAATAAATACTATAGCTTTTTAGAAAAGGGTTTAATTTAATGAAAATAATAGGACTTATACCTTCTATTGGCGGCATTGGTTCAACTAGTCTTGCCATAGATTTAGCACAAAATTTAGAAAATACACTTTTAATTGATTTTAATAACGGTTTTAGAACAATAGATATACTCATAAATGAGAGCGACATTATATATGATATTTATGACTTTTATGATGGATTGGACAAAGATTTAGTTATATCAAAGACGGAGACATTTGACTTTTTGCCAGCAAGTCAGAGTAAAGATATTAGCGATTTTGAAGTTTCTGAGTTTAGAAAAAAGATTGAAGGATTAGAATACGAAAATATAATTATTGATTTACCTAGAAATGTAGAATACATTAAAGAAATTTCTAAAATTTTAGACTTTTTAATTATATCGACAGATATGAGAGGTGTTTCAAAAAGAAATTTAGAGAAGATTATTTTTGAATCATTTAAAGTAAATAAAAAATTAAAACTTGGCGTATTTATAAATAAAATTAATAAATTTAACCAGGAAGATTATAAAAGTTTTAAGAGTGATTTAAAGCTTGCAACTATTATAGGTGTTGTAAAGATTAAGAATGAATTCAAAAACTTTGAAAGAGAAGAACTAGAAAACATCATTAAATTTATTAATGGAGAAGATTTTAGTTTAGACGAGAAAAGCTTTAATACAGATAAAACAGAAGGCGAAGGAAGTAAAGATGCAGAATCAAAATCGTGGATTCAAAAAATATTCGGAAAATAATATAGACAACTACTTATTTCTAGATTATGAAAGTAATCTCATGGGCTATGTAAAAAATAATAAGCTAATGAGAATCATGAACATAACAAGTGATGAAATAGGAAATATTTATAGAGCAAGAGTTAAAAATATAGATAGAGATTTAAACGCTGCTTTTGTGGATTTAGGAGATAATGGAATTGGATTTTTGCAGCTTGACAAAGACTCTTCTGTAAACGAATCTGATATTTTAATTCTTCAGGTTATTAAAATGCCTGATAATAAGGGCTTAAAATTAACTTTAGAAGTTGCCATTCCCGATAAATATTTTGTAATATTTCCCTTTGATAAATTCGTCAAATTTTCTAAAAAACTGGATAGTGGATTTAGAAAAAGAAATGAGGAAAAATTACTAAATATTTCAGAAGAAGAAGGAGTTGGGATACTACTTAGAACAGAAACTAAGGATTTAACGGAAGAAGAATTTATCTTAAAATTAAATAGTGCAGTTTCTAGAGCAGAAAAAATTAAAAATGAAGAAAATAAACTTCCAGTTCCTAAACTTTTATACGAAAAA
>NZ_JBMNPQ010000020.1:0-23828 GCF_050943655.1 Peptoniphilus sp.
TAAGAAATTAAAAGTGCTTCAGTTTTTTCACTTTCGCTTTCAAGAACTTCTCTAAAATCATCTGAAACTTCCATACCTTTATATAAATTATATTTAACTAAAACATCTTCTGGAATAGTCACATCATTATCTAGATCAAAAGAAATAGTAAATCTATTCTTTTCAAAAAGAATATTTGTTATAAACATAAAATCACCACATACATATTAACATAAATATAGTCGAGATATGAGCCTAGATGCTTCCTATTTCAATAATTTATACCTAATAATGGAAAAATTTAATTAAAAAGTATATAATGTTATATAGCTAAAATTGACGAGGTGAACAATGTTTGAATTAATTTCTCAAATTTTTAAATATGTTTTTATTATTATAATTTACCTTTTTGTATTTAGTATTTTAAGACTAATGTACTTGGACATAAAAAGTATTGCCTCTGAAGGTAATTCACTTGAGGATTCATATTTAAAAGTTGTAAACAGATTAGATTCATTAAATTTTAAAATGCAAGAGCATTATGTTGTAAAGAACAACATGACTTTAGGACGAAGTTCTAAAAATGATATTGTTATTAAAGATAAGTTTGTCAGTAAAAATCATTTAATATTTTTAGAAAATAATGGTTCATACTACATTGAGGACTTGGGTTCTGCCAATGGCACTTTTTTAAATGGTGTCAGAATAGATCCACATGAACCAGTTGAAATTTATGACAATGATAAAATTGGTGTTGGGTTTATTCAATTTATTTTTGTAGAAAATAGGTGATTGAATGTTTGATTTTGTGCTTAAGAACAGAAAACCTAGAAACCTATTATTAATATTCGAATTATTGAGTATATTTTTATTGTTTTTATTCAATAACAATCACTTCGATAAATATATAGTAATATTATTTTTAGGTCTTATACTTATAGTTTATGTTTCTAATCTAGTCTTGGGTAAAGTCTCTTCAGGAGATAATTATATATTTTTAATAGTATCCATGCTTCTAAGTCTTGGTATTATAACGATTTATAGACTATCACCATCACTTGGGCTAAAACAACTTATTTGGGTTCTAGCTGGAATACTTGTATTTTATATTACTTATTTTGCAGTAAGGGCAGTTAGAAAGTTAGAATATATGACTGCAATCTATTTGGGAGGATCAATTTTTCTTTTTTTAATCACTTTGATTTTTGGTGAAAAAAGATTTGGAGCCACTAACTGGATTAAAATTTCAGAGAATGTCACAATCCAGCCAACGGAATTTACTAAGATCTTAATCATATTTTTAATCGCTTCTTTTTATACCACTTTTAATAAAAAATTGAAGAAATTAAATTATAAACATACATCCTATTATTTAATGGCTGTAATGTATATATTTGTTGCATTTTTATTCTTACAAAGAGACTTGGGTACAGTTGCTATTTTTATGGCAATATACACTGGTATTCAGTTTATATATGATGAAGATAGAAAAACTTTTTTATTAAACGTTGGTCTTATGTTTTTTGGGGCGATAGCTGGTTATTTCTTATTCTCTCACGTTAGAGTTAGAGTAGATATATGGTTACATCCATGGACATCAGAAAATGTAGTTAATAATGCTAGACAAATAGTCCAATCTTTATTTGCAATAGCAGAAGGTGGGTTCTTTGGAACTGGTTATGGAGTAGGTTATCCTTCACAGATTCCTCTAGCATACTCAGATGTCATCTTCTCAGCTATATGTGAAGAGATGGGAATACTAACAGGTATAGGAATTATCATGCTATATATGCTTCTAATTTATAGATCTATAAAGATTGCTCTAAATCAAGAATATACTTTTTACAGAATACTTGCTATTTCTATTGGAATTATGTTTACCGTGCAGGCTTTTTTAAATATAGGAGGAGTAATAAAACTAATTCCAATGACAGGGCTTACACTTCCATTTATTTCTTATGGAGGTAGTTCTATGATTTCAAGCTTTATAGCTCTTGGAATATTGCAAGTTACTAGCGAAGATTTATCTTATAAATACGACAGAGGTAATGGCAATGAATAAAAAAGACACAAAGAGAATCTTAATAGTTTTGATATTTCTAATAATACTTCTACTTGCTCCAATTATGTATCTTACTTACTTCACTATTTTTCAGGCAAATAATATTATAGATCATCCTGCAAATAGAAGATCAGTATTAAAAGAAAACTCTGTTAAGAGAGGTACTTTTTATGACAGAAATGGGGAAGTACTTGCTTATTCAACTGGAGAAAAATATAAATACAATAGAATATATAATTATCCAGTAATTTATTCTCATGTTATCGGATATTCTGATAAGGTCGTAGATAAGTATGGGCTTGAAAAAGAACTTAACGATTATTTGACAGGAAAAGAAGGCTCAAAAATTCTAAAGGTATTTAAATCTGTAGTAAATCCTAATTATGACCAATACACAGGAGACTCTGTAACTCTTACTACGGATACAAATTTACAGAAAAAAACTAGATCTGTACTTGCAGAGAATTTTGACAAGGGTTCTGTAGTTATGATGAATCCAAAAACTGGTGAAGTGCTTTCAATGGTATCTCTTCCGGACTTTAACTCACAAAATATTGCAAAGGATATGGCTGAGATAAATAAAGCAAATAATGGAGCTTTATTTAACTCCTCAACAAAAGGTAGATTTGCACCAGGTTCTGTTTTTAAAATAGTTACAACTGAAGCAATTCTTGAATCTGGAATTTCACAAAGTTATAATGACAAAGGTGTGGAAAAAATTGACGAAGGTAGGGAATTTAGAAATGCTGGAGGCGGAGTTTACGGACGCGTTAATTTAAACCAAGCATTTACTAAATCAATCAACACTTATTTTGCCAGAAAATCTATCGATGCTGGTAAAGACAAGATGGCAGAAGTTGCTACAAGATTTATGATAAATCAAAAAGTAGATTTTGAACTTCCACTTGAAGTTTCAACATGGACTTATGACAGAAAGGGTTTTGACAGAACAGCCCTTGCATCAGCTGGAATTGGACACGATTCTCTTCTTGTAACACCACTTGAGATGTGCATGGTGGCATCAACTGTGGCAAACGACGGCGTAATGATGCAACCTCATCTTGTTTCTAGAATAGATTCATCTGATGGGAAAAATATTTTAAGAAATGCACCAACTGTTTTGAGTGAAGTAATGCCTAAAGAAAATGCAGACAAAATTACTAAGATGATGCAAAATGTTGTAAGCAGTGGTACAGGAACAGAAGCTTTTGTGAGTGGCTATAAAATCGCCGGCAAAACTGGTACTGCACAACTAGATATTGAAAAAGGTAGCAACAATGCGTGGTTCGTAGGATTTGCTCCTGCTGATGATCCAAAAGTAGCAATTGCTGTTGTAATACCTGGCATTCAAAACTCAGGTGGAGAAGTAGCAGCACCAATCGCAGGTGAACTATTAAAATATGCTATAGACAATATTCAGTTTGAAGAAGATTGAGGTGTATATGTATAACTCGAAATTTGTAACTGCATTTATTGCAGCTGCAGGTATGGGCAAAAGAATGAACATGGGTATTAATAAACAGTTCCTTTCTATTGGAAATATTCCGGTTCTTGCTCATACTATTAAAAAATTAGAACAATCAAAATATATAGATTTTTTGATTATAATAATTAAAGAAACAGATATACTCTATCTTAGCGACATTATAAATAAATTTAAAATAAATTTGGATTATAAAATTGTTTATGGTGGCAAAGAGCGGCAAGATTCAATCTACAATGGGCTAATCAATATGCCGCCTGAGACGGATATAGTGCTAACGCATGATGGGGCAAGGCCCTTTGTATCGGTTGAAAAGATTGATGAAGCTATAGAAAAAGTTAACGAAACTGGAGCTTGCGTCTTAGCTAATAGAGTTAAGGATACGATAAAAGTTTCTCTTGACGGTGAAACAGTAGACTATACTCCGAACAGAAACATGCTCTGGCAAGTGCAGACTCCCCAGGTTTTTGAGAGAGATATTTTGCTAAAGGCCTATAATCAGGCCTATGCAGAGGACTATTATGGCACTGATGACTGCTCTTTAGTAGAAAAAACAGGAGTCAAAGTTAAACTTATTAATAACTCATATGACAATATAAAGATTACAACTAAAGAAGATTTGCATTTTGCAAAAACTTTAATAAAGAAGGTGAAAAATTGAGAATAGGTTTAGGTTATGATGTTCACGCTTTAGTTAAAGATAGAAAGCTGATTATTGGTGGAGTAGAAATTCCTTATGAAAAGGGACTACTTGGTCACTCTGATGCTGATGTTCTTATTCATGCTATTATGGATTCAATACTAGGCGCATTGGCACTTAGAGATATAGGCTACCACTTTCCAGATAATGATAATGCATATAAAGACATTGATTCAAAAGTTTTATTACAAAGAGTATATGAATTGATGGATGATAAAGATTATGAAATAAACAATATTGACTGCGTAGTGGCGTGTCAAAAACCAAAGTTAAAAGACTATATAGATACTATGCGAGATACTATTGCTAAAATTTTAAATACAGATATAGATAATATATCTATTAAAGCAACAACTACTGAAGAACTTGGATTTGTAGGAAGAAAAGAAGGTATTTCAGCTCAATCTATTTGTTTACTAAGAAAGAAGGTTTAAATGAAATTTTTTATTGATACTGCAAATATTGAGGAAATTAAAGAAATCAACTCTTGGGGAATTTTATCTGGCGTTACAACTAATCCTAGTTTAATAGCTAAAAATGGTGGAGTTTTTGAAGAAGTTGTAGAAGAGATAACTTCAATTGTAGATGGTCCTATTTCTGCTGAGGTTATATCAACTGATTTAGAAAATATTCTTATTGAAGCAAGAGAACTTGCTAAAATTTCCAAAAATATTGTCGTTAAAATTCCAATGATCGAAGAAGGATTAAAAGCTGTAAGTATCTTGAGTAAAGAAGGTATAAAAACCAATGTTACTTTAGTTTTTTCACTATCTCAAGCGCTTCTTGCTGCAAATGCAGGAGCTACTTATGTGAGTCCTTTTATGGGAAGGCTTGATGATATTGGAGAAAGTGGAATTAAATTAGTTGAAGATATACAAAATGCTTTTTCAAAATATAATTATGATACAGAGATAATAGCAGCAAGCATTAGACACGTTGCACACGTAGAACTTGTTGCAAAGGCTGGCTCAGACATTGCAACAATTCCATATAAGATATTTAAAGAAATGATAAAACATGATTTGACAGACAAGGGATTAGAAAAATTTTTAGAAGATTTTAAAAATGTGAAGACAAAAGGAGATCTTAAGTAATGGACAGAAATTTAGCACTTAATCTAGCAAGAGTAACAGAAGCAGCAGCATTATCTGCAGGTAAATGGCTTGGAAGAGGCGATAAAAACGCCGCTGACAAGGCAGCAGTAGATGCAATGAGAAGAATGTTTGATACTGTAGAGATTGACGGAACAGTAGTTATTGGCGAAGGTGAAATAGACGAAGCACCAATGCTTTATATTGGCGAAAACATTGGAACAAAAACTGGTGAAAATGAAGTCGATATTGCTGTTGACCCAATTGATGGTACAAATTCAATTGCAAATGGTATGCCAAACTCAATCGCAGTTTTAGCAGTAGCACCAAAGGGATGCCTTTTACATGCACCTGATATTTACATGGATAAAATTGCATGTGGTCCAAAAGCAAAAGGATGCATAAAACTTGATGATTCACCAACAGAAAATATAAAAAGAGTAGCAAAAGCTCTTGATAAAAATATTGAAGACATTACTGTTGCAATTCTTGATAGACCACGTCACGAGGGAATAATTGAAGAAATTAGATCTCTTGGGGCAAGAATTAAGAAAATTTCTGATGGAGATATTGTTACTGCAATTGAAACTTGCTACGAAGATTCAGGAATAGATCTTGTCATTGGTAGAGGTGGAGCACCAGAGGGCGTTATAGCAGCAGCTGCACTAAAATGTTTAGGTGGTGACTTCCAAGGAAGACTACATCCAACAGATGAAAAACAAGAAGAAAGATGTAAAAAACTACACTCAGACTTAAAGAAAGTTTATAACATAGACGATTTAGTAAAAGGTAATGAAGTTATTTTCTCTGTAACTGGTATTACTCAAGGTGAAATCTTAGATGGAGTAAAATATTACGGCCAAAACAAGGCGACTACTGAATCTTTAGTCTTAAGACTTCCAAGTGGCACACAAAGATTTATTAAATCTGTCCATGCTCTTGATTTAAAGCCAGATTACGCAAAGTGATTCTAAATGAAATATAATAATGATTATGAAATTTTAAATAAAAAATCTATTGTAGATTTAAAAAAAATTGCATCTTCAATGGGCTTAGAATTAAATAATGATTATACTGCTGATGACTACAAGTACTATATTGTAAATGGTAAGCTTCCAGACTCAAATGAAGATTTAAATAATTTAAAAGTATCTGAACTTAGAGAAATTGCAAAAGATTTAAATATTGATAAGGTATATTCATTAAAAAAAGATGAGTTAATTTCAAGAATTAATTCATATAAAGAAAATTCAAAAATTATTGAAGAAGATAATATTGAAGATTTAGATCTATCAGACAATGCCGTAGAAGTGTTAGAAAAATTAGAAGACACAACTTTTGTAAAGGGAATTTTAGATTTACACCAAGACGGTTACGGCTTCTTGAGAACTTTTAATTATCTACCTGGTGATGGGGATATATATGTCTCACCGTCCCAAATAAGAAAATTTAGGCTTCGCAATGGCGACGAAATTCTTGGTGCAGTTTCTCCTCCAAAAGATGGAGAAAATTTTAACGCGCTACTCTATATAAAGAAAGTAAACGGCCAAAATCCAAATGACATCATACACAGACCTTATTTTGATAATTTAACGCCGATTTATCCAAGGGAGAAAATTATTTTAGAGACAGAAGAAGAGGATATTGCAACAAGAGTCATTGATTTAATTTCCCCAGTAGGAAAAGGTCAAAGAGGTATGATAGTGTCTCAACCAAAATCTGGAAAAACTACATTACTTAAAAAGATTTCAAAATCAATTACAAAAAACTATCCAGATGTTCACTTGATTGTACTTTTAATTGACGAAAGACCGGAAGAAGTTACAGATATGCAAAGATCTGTAAAAGGCGAAGTTGTTTATTCTACATTTGATGAAACTCCAAAAAATCATACTAGAGTTGCAGAGATGGTAATAGATAGGGCAAAGAGATTAGTTGAGCAAAAGGAAGATGTAGTAATCCTTCTTGATTCACTAACTAGACTATCAAGGGCATATAATCTAATTACTCCAACAAGCGGAAAGACATTATCGGGGGGACTTGATCCACTATCTTTACACAAGCCTAAAAGATTTTTCGGCGCAGCAAGAAATATAGAAGAGGGCGGAAGCCTTACAATACTTGCGACAGCTCTTGTAGAAACTGGCTCAAAGATGGATGATATAATTTTTGAAGAGTTTAAAGGAACTGGAAACATGGAGCTTCATTTAGACAGAGTTTTATCTGAAAGAAGAATTTTTCCGGCACTTGATATTTTTAAGTCAAGTACGCGAAAGGAAGAGCTCCTATTAAATTCAAAAGAACTTAAATTTAATCATCGTCTAAGAAGAAGTTTAAATGAAGATAATAAGAATGAAGTTACAGAACAATTTTTAGATAATTTGGAAAAATCAGTTAACAACGAGGATTTCTTAAGAAAAAATTTGTAGAGTTTACTTCTACAAATAATAATTGAAAAAATTATAAGATTATTGTATAATAATAATGTTATTTAATTAATGCTTGATATTATCAATTTTTAATGTTACAATTTAAAAATTGAGTTATAAAATAATAAGGGGGCTATTTACTATGAAAAAAGGAATACATCCAGAATATAAAGAAGCAACAGTAACTTGTGCTTGTGGAAATACCTTTAAGACTGGTTCTGTTAAAGAAGACCTTAAAGTTGAAGTTTGCTCAGCTTGTCATCCTTTCTTTACAGGAAAACAAAAATTCTCTGATCACAGCGGAAGAATTGAGAAATTCAACAGAAGATACAAAAGAGAAAATTAATCAAAAGGTTAGCCCAGCTAACCTTTTTTAATTGAAAAATATGAATATTAAAGAAGCGCTTAATAAAGGATTACCATTGTTAGAAGGATTAGAGTATATAAATCCTCATAACGAATGTAGGAATATACTCTCATATCTATTACAAAAAGACACATCATATCTATTTGCACATTCTGACGAAGAATTGCCTAAAGAAGTATCAGAAGAGTTTTTTAAAATCATAAATAAAAGGCAAAAAGGATATCCACTTCAATATATATTAGGAAGCACAGAATTTTTTGGAAGAAATTTTAAAGTTAACGAAAATGTGCTTATTCCCAGACAAGATACAGAAATTTCAGTAGAAAATATTTTAAAAGTAATTGAAAGTGATAAATTAAAGTCAATGCTTGATATAGGTACAGGAAGTGGAATAGTAGCAATAACTGTAAAGCTTGAAACTGGAATAGAGACATATGCCTGTGACATTAGTAGAAAAGCTCTTGAAGTTTCAATGGAGAATGCTAAGAATTTAGAAGCTAATGTGAATTTTATAGAAAGTGATTTATTTAAAAATATAAATAAAAAATTTGATATTATTTATTCAAATCCGCCATATATAAAAAGTAAAATAATAAATACTTTACAAATTGAAGTAAAAGATTTTGAACCTAAACTTGCCCTAGACGGTGGGGAAGACGGACTATATTTTTATAAAAAAATAATTAAAGATGCTTCACAACATTTAAATAAAAATGGCTACTTAATTTTTGAGATAGGGCACGATCAGGCAGAAGAAATCGAAAATCTTATGGAAGATAGATTTAATACACAAGTCATAAAAGACTTAAGTAACTTAGATAGAGTAATCGTAGGTAAAATGAGGGGTTAAAATGTACGAAAGATTATCAGTTTTTGAAGATAAACTTATTCAATTAGAAAAAGATTTGGCTGATGTAAAAGTCATAAATGATTCAAAATTGTATCAACAAAAAGCAATTGAACACGCTGAATTAGAACCAATTGTATTAAAATACAGAGAATACAAAGATACATTAAATACAATAAAAGAAAATAAAGAGATGCTAAAAGATAATTTAGATGATGACTTTAAAGATTTAGTTAAAGAAGAATTAAGTGAAGCTGAAAATAAACTGGAAACTTTGGAAAATGACTTAAAAATTCTTCTAATACCTAAAGATAAAAATGATAACAAAAATGTTATCGTAGAAATTAGAGCCGGCGCAGGCGGTGATGAAGCAGCCCTATTTGCAGGAGTTCTTTATAGACAGTACACTAGATATGCTGAAAGATGTGGATTTAGAGTCGAAACTATATCTACAAATGAAATTGGAATCGGCGGTTTCAAAGAAGTTGTATTTATGATTATAGGAAAGGGTGCATACTCTAAGCTTAAATATGAATCCGGAGTTCACAGAGTACAAAGAGTTCCAGAAACTGAAAGTGGAGGAAGAATTCACACATCAACTGCAACTGTTGCAGTTCTTCCAGAAGTTGACGATGTAGAAGTTGAAATTAATCCTCAAGATATAAGATTTGACGTATTTAGAGCAAGTGGCAATGGAGGACAATGTGTAAACACAACTGACTCTGCCGTAAGACTTACTCACATTCCTACTGGAATTGTAATTTCTTGCCAAGATGAAAAATCACAACTTAGAAATAAAGAAAAAGCTATGAAGCTTTTAAGATCAAAATTATATGATTTAAAATTACAAGAACAAAGTGATAAGGAATCTGAAGAAAGATCTTCTCAAATTGGTACAGGAGATCGTTCAGAAAGAATTAGAACTTACAACTATCCACAAGGAAGAGTAACTGATCACAGAATTAACTTTACAACTCACCAAATAGATGCAATAAACGATGGAGAACTCGATGAATTAATAGATGCTCTGATAGCATATGACCAAACTCAAAAGATTGAACATCTAGAATAATAAATTGATTTTTCATACCCATTAAGCTATAATATTTATGTAGAGATTATAACTAATCTAAGGGGGTATATTATTATGAATCAAATGACAAGTGATAACTTAAGATCTGCTTTTGGCGGAGAATCTCAAGCGCACATGAGATACTTAATTTGGGGAGATGTAGCTGAAAAAGAAGGTTTCCCTAATGTAAAGAGACTTTTCCAAGCAACTTCTGATGCTGAAAGAGTTCACGCAACTCTTCACTTCAAAGCTTTAAAAGATGTATCTGGAGATTTTGCTGTAACATCTATGGCAGGATTTGGAATCAACAGCACATCTGAAAACCTTGAAGGTGCAAAAAATGGAGAAATTTTTGAATCAACTCAAATGTATCCAGCTTATATAGCTGTTGCTGAAATGCAAGGCGAAAAAGAAGCTGTAAAAGCAATGAAATTTGCTACAGCTGCTGAAGAAGTTCACGCAGAAAGATATCAAACAGCTAAAGACGCTGTTGATAGCGGAAAAGACTTAGACGTAGAAAAAATTCTACTTTGTCCAGTATGCGGATATATTACATTTGATGATACTGAAGAAGCTTGCCCAATTTGCGGTGCAAAGAAAGCAGTTTTTGTTGAGTATTAATTTTATTATTAAAAATAGTGCCAGTGGATTTCCATTGACACTATTTTTTTGCGTTTTTAGCACTTAGTTTAATTTTAATGTCAATATGAAAATTTATTAATAGATATTAAATAAGATTTCAAATTTCATTTAAACATATTGCTAATATAAGCCGTTTATGATATACTTTTAATCGGTATAAAAAACACACATTTTCTGATGATATTAGAGTTGCTTTATAGTCCTAATATCAATTGATGAAAATGGAGGAAAAAAACATGGAGGTATTAAAATGTCAGTTATATCAATGAAAAACTTATTAGAAGCTGGTGTTCACTTCGGTCACCAAACTAGAAGATGGAACCCAAAAATGAAGAGATTTATATTTACTGAAAGAAATGGTATTTATATAATCGACCTTCAAAAGACAGTAACAAAAGTAGAAGAAGCTTATGAATTTGTAAGAGAAATAGCAGCAAATGATGGACAAGTTCTTTTTGTAGGAACTAAGAAACAAGCTCAAGATGCTATTGAAAAAGAAGCTATCAAATGTGGAATGCCATACATTAACCAAAGATGGTTAGGCGGACTTCTTACAAACCACAAAACAATTAAAAGACGTATAGACAGATTATTCGAACTTTACGAAATGGAAGAAAAAGGACTATTCGACGTTCTTCCTAAAAAAGAAGTAGCTCAACTACTAAATGAAAGAGAAAAATTAGAAAAATTCTTAGGCGGAATTAAAAACATGGAAGGCATGCCAGATGCACTTTATGTTGTAGACCCTAAGAAGGAATATATAGCTGTTAAAGAAGCTCACATCCTTGGAATTCCAGTTATCGGAATTGTTGACACAAACTGTGATCCTGATGAAATTGATTTACCAATTCCTGGAAACGATGATGCAATTAGAGCTGTTAAATTAATTACAGAAACTATAGCAAATGCTGTTCTTGAAGGAAAACAAGGAAATCAAACTGAAGAAGCTTTAGTAAGTGATTATAATGACAATCAAGAAGAAGTAGAAGTTACTGAAGAAGAAGTTTCTACTGAAGAAGAAATTACAGAAGAGTAAGATAATTTTTGAGAGTTGTAAAGGATCCTTTATAACTCTCTTTTTAAAATATATAAGGAGTGAATTTAAATGGCAATTACAGCAGCACAAATTAAAGAACTAAGAGAAATGACATCAGCTGGTATGATGGATTGTAAAAAAGCATTACAAGAAACTAATGGAGATATGGACAAAGCAGTAGATTACCTACGTGAAAAAGGACTTGCTTCTGCAGCTAAAAAAGCATCAAGAATAGCATCTGAAGGTATTGTTGAATCATACATTCACGGTGGAAGAATCGGAGTTCTTGTTGAAGTTAACTCAGAAACTGACTTTGTTGCTAAAAACGATGAATTTAAATCATTCGTTAAAGATGTTGCAATGCAAATTGCTGCAATTGGACCAAAATACATCAGCCGTGAAGATGTTGATGAAGCAGAATTAAATCACGAAAGAGAAGTTTTAACTGAACAAGCAAGAGGCGAAAACAAACCAGAACACATTATTGAAAAGATGGTAGAAGGAAGACTTGAAAAATACTATGAACAAGTATGTCTACTAGACCAACCATTTATTAAAGATTCAGATAAAACTATCCAAGAACTTCTTAATGACTTAATTGCAAAACTTGGCGAAAATATTAAAATCAGAAGATTCGTAAGATATGAAGTTGGAGAAGGTCTAGAAAAGAAAGAAGAAGATTTCGCAGAAGAAGTTGCAAAACAAATGAAAAATTAATTGAGGTATTTTTATGACAGAACCTAAGTATAAAAGAATTATTCTTAAGTTAAGTGGAGAAGCCATGGCTGGAAAAAATTCAATGGGAATTGAATTGGATTATATTAAATTAATAGCCAGGGAAATAAAAAGGATACATGAATTGGGAGTAGAAGTTGGTATTGTAGTAGGTGGTGGAAACTTCTGGAGAGGAAGAGATGCATCTCAAATCGACAGAGCTACTTCTGATAACATTGGCATGTTAGGTACTGTTATGAATGCTTTAGCATTACAGGATTGTCTTGAAAAAATTGGAGTTCTTACTAGAGTTCAAACAGCAATTGAAATGAAAGAAGTTGCAGAACCGTATATTAGAAGAAGGGCTATTAGACACTTAGAAAAGGGAAGAGTTGTAATTTTCTCAGCTGGAATTGGTGCTCCATATTTCTCTACCGACACTGCTGCAGCTCTAAGAGCAGCAGAAATTGATGCAGATGTAATTTTACTTGCAAAAAAAGGTGTAGATGGAATATATAATGCTGATCCAAAGCTTGATAAGAGTGCAGTTAAATATGATAGCTTGACATATCAAGATATTCTAAATAATAATCTTAAAATTATGGATGCAACAGCTACATCTCTATGCATGGATAACAACATTCCATTAGTTGTTTTTGGCATAGATGATGAAAACTCAATGTATGATGTTGTATGTGGAAAAAATTTAGGTACTAAAGTAAAATAGGAGGATATTATGATATCTGATCTGAAAAAAAATACTGAAAGCAAAATGAAGAAGACTGTAGCTTCTCTAGTTGAAAGTTATAAAACTATTAGAGCTGGAAGAGCTAATACTTCACTTCTAGATAATCTTAGTGTTGAATGCTATGGTCAAATGACTCCAGTCAACCAAATCTCAAGTGTATCAGCACCAGAAGCGAGACTTTTGACTATTCAACCTTGGGATGCTAATTTAATCCCTAATATCGAAAAAGCGATATTAAAATCAGACCTTGGAATTACACCATCTAATGATGGAAAAATAATCAGACTTGTTATTCCACAACTTACTGAAGAAAGAAGAAAAGATTTGGTAAAAGTTGTTGGAAAATATGCCGAAGAAGGCAAAATTTCAGTTAGAAACATTCGTAGAGATGCAATGGAAGAGATAAAAAAAGCTGAAAAGAATAAAGAAATCTCTGAAGATGATAAAAAAACATACGAAGAAGACATACAAGAACTAACTGATAAATATATTAAAGAAATTGACAACACAGTTAAAGTAAAAGAAGCAGAACTGATGGAAATTTAAGAATTTTAGCCTTAGAGAAATCTAAGGCTTTTTTAAGGTGAATTATGAATTATAAAGAACTGATTGATAAAGATAATATCCCAAGACATATTGGTATTATAATGGACGGCAATGGTAGATGGGCAAAGAAGAGATCAATGCCAAGGTCATATGGACATAAAGCAGGATCAGACAAGGTAATTGAAGTTGTTGAGTCATGTTACAACCTAGGTGTAGAAGCTCTTACTCTATACGCTTTTTCTACTGAAAATTGGAAAAGACCAAGTGAAGAAATTTCAAAACTAATGGATTTACTTATTTTTTATGTAAAAACTCAATTAGCAAAGATAAAAAAGAATAATATAAAAATAAATGTATTAGGTGATTATTCTAAATTCCCAGACAGAGTTGTCAAGGAAATTACTAAAGCATTGAAGGAAACAGCTTCAAATGATAAAATGATATTAAATATTGCGCTTAACTATGGCGGTCAACAAGAAATAGTTAGAGCCACTAAAAATATCTATAAAGATATAGAAAATGGAAAAATTACTTTAGATGATGTAGATATTAATTCTTTTAAGAATTATTTATATACATGCGAATCACCAGATCTTGATCTATTAATTAGGCCAAGTGGTGAGCTTAGAGTGTCAAATTTTTTGCTATATCAATTGGCTTATTCTGAATTTTATTTTTCTAATGTTTTGTGGCCTGACTTTGATGAGAATGAGCTATGTAAAGCAATATATAGTTTTCAATCTAGGGATAGAAGGTTTGGAGGTCTGTAATTGAAAGATTTACACAAAAGAGTAATTACTGGAATTGTTGGAATAATTGCACTTATTTTCATCATGTACTTAGGTATTAATGCCATAAAAGTATTCTTGTTTGTTGCGACACTTGAGGCAATTAGAGAAATATACAATGCATTCATGAATAAGGGAATTAAGCTTTTCCTACCAGTTTTATTTTTAGGCGCCATTTTAACTTTTGTTTGTTCTTTGTTAAATTCTAAGATTGAATATTCATTGATTGCATTTTTTATAATAAATGCAATATGTTCAATAGTTATTGAAAGTTATGAGTTAGAAAATTCAATATATACTTTCTTTGCATATTTCTACACAGTATTCTTGCTTAATTTGTTGGCAGTTTCCAATGAACTGATTTTAATAATAGCAGCTTTTGTAGTAGCATTTTGCACAGATACTTTTGCTTATTTTGTTGGTTCAACTTTTGGAAAGCATAAATTAATTGAAAGAGTTAGTCCCAATAAGTCTGTAGAAGGTGCAATTGGAGGAACAGTTATTGCATCAATTGTTACTGTAATTTATTTTTATTATATAGGAAAAAATTATATTGATATTAATCTAAGTTTTCCAGCAGTAGTAATAATTATACTTGCATCAGTTGCAGGACAGTTCGGCGATTTGTTTGCATCTAAATTAAAAAGATATACAGGTATTAAAGATTACGCAAATATTCTTCCAGGACACGGTGGAGTATTAGACAGGTTCGACAGCATAATCTTTGTAAGTCCTGTTATTTATGTTCTTTTTCACGTTTTATAAATGGTGATAAAATATGATTACACTTATTAGTTCAATTTTAGTATTCCTATTAGTAGTTGTGATACATGAGTTTGGACATTTCATAGTTGCTAAAATTTCTAATATAAAAGTTAATGAATTTTCTGTTGGCATGGGTCCAAAGATAGTTCAAAAACAAAAAGGAGAGACCATCTACTCTCTAAGAGCACTTCCCATCGGTGGTTATGTTGCTATGGAGGGAGAAGAAGAGGGTTCAGTTGATCCTAGGTCTTTTAATAATGTTAATATTTCAAAACGAATGGCCACAGTATTAGCTGGGGCCTTTATGAATTTTATTTTGGCTTTTGTTGCCTTTAGTTTAATGACTATGCTTACTGGATATGGTTCAAATGTTGTAGATTATACTTCAGAAAATTCCCCGGCTCAAACGGCAGGTTTAAAGAGTGGAGATATTATTATATCTGTTAATAATAATCCTACTAGGAATTTATTAGACATCAACAAAGTAGTTGAATCTAATAAAAAAGATGATATTAAATTTGAAATTAACAGGAATGGAAAAATAATAGAGAAGACTATCAAACCGAAATATTATGAAGAATATGGAACTTATTTAGTTGGTTTTACAGCGAAAGTAAAATATTCTTTTTTTAAGTCTATAGAAATAGGCTTTGATAGGATGATGTTTACCTCAAAGGCTATACTAAGCACATTAAAAATGATGGTTACAGGACAGTTTAAAATGGAATATTTATCTGGCCCTGTTGGAGTTGTTCAGATTATAGGATCTGAATCTTCAAAAGGACTGGTTTATTTTTTACAAATTTTGGGACTAATTTCTGTAAATTTGGGAGTATTTAACTTGCTACCTATACCCGCCCTTGATGGAGGAAAATTTTTATTCTTATTAATTGAAGCTATTAGAGGTAATCCTATAGATGAAAAAATAGAACAAAAATTAACATTAATAGGTATAAGTCTACTTTTTAGTATAATGATCTATGTTACAATTTTTAATGATATAGGAAGGTTGTTTAAATGACAATTAATAGAAAAAATACAAAGAAAATTTATGTTGGAGATGTTCCCGTGGGAGGAAATTCCGACATAACTGTACAGTCTATGACTACAACTATTACAAAAGATATAGCAAGTACAGTAAATCAAATATGGGAACTTGAATCATGCGGCTGCGATATTATTAGATGTGCTGTAAATGATACAGACGATGCTCTTGCAATAGGAGAAATTAAAAAACATACCAAAATTCCTTTTATAGCAGACATTCAATATGACTATAAACTGGCTCTTGCAGCAGCTGAGAATGGTGCTGATGCAATTAGATTAAATCCTGGAAATATTGGAGCAAGTTGGAAAATTAAAGAAGTTCTTAAAGCATGTTCAGATAAAAATATTCCAATTAGAGTTGGAGTAAATTCTGGATCTATAAAAAAAGAATTTTTTGATAAATTCGGTGGAGTGAATTCTTCTTCTATTTGCTATAGTGCTCTTGAAGAAATTGAATTGCTTGAAGCAAATGGATTTTTTGATATTGCTGTGTCACTAAAGGCATCTGACGTTTTGTTGACAATTGAAAGCTATAGAAAATTTTCAGAATTAAGTGATTATCCTCTACATTTAGGTGTAACTGAAGCAGGTCCTCCATCAAAAGGAATTATAAAATCGGCAGTTGGAATAGGTGCATTACTTGCAGAGGGGATCGGAGATACTATAAGAATTTCACTTACATCTAATCCAGTAGATGAAGTAAAAGCTGGGAATGATATATTAAAAACTCTAAACCTAAAAAAACATGGAGTAAACTTAATTTCTTGTCCAACTTGTTCAAGGACAAAAGTTGATTTAATTAGTCTTGTAGAAGAAGCTGAAAAAGAATTAGATAAAATAGATAAAGATATCACAGTAGCAATAATGGGTTGCGCTGTAAATGGTCCAGGAGAGGCAAAAGAAGCTGATTATGGAATTGCTTCTGGAGATGGCGAGGGACTAATATTTAAAAAAGGCGAGATTATAAAAAAGGTTCCAGAGGAAAAATTACTTGAAGAATTGTTAAAAGAAATTGAAAAGTAGGGTGTTACTTTGCAAAAATTAACAGATTTATTGGAAAAAATGGATGTGAAACTTGACCTAGAAGAAGAAGACATCTTTTTGCCAAAAATTAAATTTAAGAAAAAACAAAATGAAGTCTTAATTAGTTTTAAATCCAATTCTATTTTATCTGAAAGTGATAGAGAGGCTATAGAAAATACATTTATAAATTATTTAGATGAATATAAATTGTACTTTAAATATTATGCTAAAAATAGATTTAAAACTGAAGAAGAGCTAATAATTAGCGAAATAATGAAGTATAATCCATCTTCAAAATCGTGGATAGGAGATATTACAATTGATATTAAAAAAGAGGAAAAATTAATTGATATCTATATCCCAATATCAGAGATTTACTATTCACTTACAAAAAATGGGTTTGTAAAAAGCTTAGAAGAGTCATTAAAAGTTTTTGACAATTATAAAGTAAATTTAATTGAAGTGGAAGAAGATTCTAAGAGTGCCGACGAATTTATTGAAAATATCGATAAAGAAGAAGAAATTTTCCACGAAAAGCAACTAGAAATAATTAAGACAGAAAAAGAAGTTGAAAAACCTGAACTGCTTGATTCATATAGCTTTGGTAGAAAAAATATCTCTGAAATTACTCAGCTTAGCGACATGGATCTAAATTCACAGCGAATTACTGTTGAAGTTGATATTTTTGATATGGAAGTTAGGGAGCTAAAAAACAAAAACTTTTTGGCCAGCCTTTCTATTACAGATTACACATCTTCAACTTTAGCAAAAATTTTCTTAAAACCAGATAAAGTTGAAGAGTTTACACTTAATATCAAAAAGAATGATCATGTCGTTATTACAGGAGATGTAAGCTACGATAATTATTCAAAATGTGAAACTATAATGATTCGTTACATTGAAAAGGCAAAAAAACATCTCCGTGAAGATAATGCAAAAGATAAAAGAGTTGAGCTTAGAGTCCACTCCAAAATGTCCCAGATGTCTGGAGTTACACCATTTGATTCTTTTGCAAGTACAGCAAAAAGATGGGGAAAAGACACAATAGCTATAACTGATACTAGTGATGTGCAAGGATTCCCAGACGCAATGGATGCATCTAAAAAGTATGACATGAAAATACTTTATGGTTGCGATTTAAATTTTGTCGATGACAGAGAAAAGATGGTAACAAATTATGATACAGAAACTAATTACAACAGCTTTGTCGTATTTGATATAGAAACCACAGGTCTTTCTTCCATAAACGATAAAATTACAGAAATCGGAGCTGTAAAAGTTGTTGATGGCATAATAGTCGATAGATTCTCACAACTTGTAAATCCAGAAAAGGAAATTCCTGAAGTTGTAGCAGAACTAACTGGCATAAGTAATGAGTTTGTAAGAGATGAACCGACTATTGAAACTGTAATACAAGATTTTTATAAATTCATCCATGGTTCAGTTTTAGTTGCACACAATGCGAAGTTTGATATATCTTTTATAAGACGTGAACTCAATTCAAATGGACTTGAATTTAATTTTCCTATTTTAGATACACTTGTAATGTCAAGAGCTTTAATGCCAGAACTTAAAAGATTTAATTTGGGAACTTTATGTAAAAATTTAGGTATCTCACTTGTAGGAGCTCATAGAGCGGTAAACGATGCTGAAGCAACAGCTGAATTATTTATAAAACTCTCAGATAGACTTCACAAAGATAATAAATTTAGTTTTGATGAATGGAATGAGGCTTGCGCGAACATCGACACAAAACGCTTGTTCGAAAACTCTGTTCTAGTTTTTGCTAAAAATGTAGATGGACTTAAAAATTTATATAAATTAGTTTCAAAATCGCACATGGATTATTTCTATATGATGGCAAAGACTCCAAGATCTTTAATCGATGAGTTTAGAGAAGGGTTATTAGTTGGTTCTGGCACTAGTGAGTCTGAACTTTTTGATGCTATATATAGAAACTCTCCACATGATGAAGTTGTTGAAATTGCAAAATATTATGATTTTTTGGAGATACAACCAGCTTTAGACAATTTAATAGATATAAATAGCGGCAAATTTAGTATAGAAGATATACGAAATATAAATAAAAAAATAGTTGAAATTGGCGATGAGCTTGGAATACTTGTTGTTGCAGATTCTAATACTTTTTATTTAGATGAAGCTGACGATATTAGTAGAAGAATTGTTTTAAATGGAAAACCTGGTAGACCTAATCCTAGAAATCTTAAGAGACAGAAGCTTTATTTTAAGACAACTGAAGAGATGCTAAAAGAATTTTCATATCTCGGAGAAGAGAAGGCTTACGAAGTAGTCGTAAAAAACACTAATACTTTAGCAGATAAGATCGATAAGATGGATCCTATACCTGAAGGGAAATATCCTCCAGTAATAGAGGGCTCTGATGAAGATTTAAAAAATATGACTTACCATAAAGCCAGAGAAATTTATGGAGATCCTCTTCCAGAAATAGTTGAAAAAAGACTTGATAAGGAACTAAACTCGATAATAAATAATGGTTATGCAGTTTTATATATAATTGCTCAAAAACTTGTTAAGAAGTCAAATGATGATGGGTTCTTAGTTGGTTCAAGAGGTTCAGTAGGTTCATCTTTTGTTGCGACTATGGCTGACATTACTGAAGTAAATCCACTTCCTCCACACTATGTATGCCCAAATTGCAAATATTCAGAGTTCATGGATGGCTTGGAGTATGGTAGTGGTATTGACATGCCTGACAAGAACTGTCCACATTGCAACACTCCATTAAAAAAAGATGGACACAACATTCCTTTTGAAGTATTTTTAGGTTTTTATGGAGACAAAGAGCCAGATATAGACCTTAACTTTGCTGGTGAATATCAACCTAATGCACATAAGTATACAGAAGAACTTTTTGGTGAAGGATATGTGTTCCGTGCTGGAACAATTGGTACAATAGCTGAAAAGACAGCTTATGGTTATGTTTTAAAGTATTTTGAAGATAAAAATATATCTCCAATAGAAGTTGATAGACTTGCGAAAACTATTACTGGAGTTAAGAGAACTAGTGGTCAACACCCAGGTGGAGTTATGATTGTTCCAAAGAGCAATTCAATCTTTGATTTTACTCCAATCCAATATCCTGCAGACGATCCAAGTTCAGGTGTAATTACTACACATTTTGATTATAACTTTATTCACGGAAAGATTTTAAAACTTGATATACTAGGACACGATGGTCCTTCTATTATAAAAATGCTAGAAGATTTTACAGGAATTAATTCTTCTGAGATTAGACTCGATGATCCCGAAGTATTAAAACTATTTAGCAGTGTTGAGCCACTTAATGTAGATAAAAATATCTTCGAAGCAGATACAGGTACACTTGGAATTCCTGAGTTTGGTACGTCATTTGTAATTGGAATGCTAAAAGAGACTCTTCCTAAATCTTTTGCCGACTTAGTGAGAATTTCTGGACTATCACACGGTACTGATGTGTGGCTATCTAATGCGCAAGAGCTTGTAAATTCAAACAGGGCAGAGCTTAGAGAGGTAATTGCAACAAGAGAAGATATTATGATCTACCTGATAAACGCAGGCGCAGAAAATAAAATGGCCTTTGATACTATGGAAAGAGTAAGAAAGGGAAAAGGCCTAACAGAAGAGCAAGAGAGCATAATGAAGACTTTAGATTTGCCTGAGTGGTACATTGACTCATGTAAAAAAATTAAGTACATGTTCCCAAAAGCTCACGCCGTTGCATATGTAATGCTTTCTTTTAGAATTGCTTATTTTAAATTGAATTACCCACTTGCATTTTATGCGACCCATTTCACAATAAAATTAAATGATTTTAATGGTGAAATAATTTTAAAGGGTCCAAAAGCTGTAAAAGCAAAAATTGAAGAAATTGACTCTCAAGAGAATTTGACAGCAAAGGATAAGGGCGAACGAGCAGTGCTTCGTGTTGCACTTGAAATGTATTCTAGGGGATTTGAATTTTTAAAACCAGATATTTATAAATCAAAAGCATCTAAATTTACTATAGAAGATGGCAAAATAAGAATGCCTTTTAGAGCAATTTCTGGTGTTGGAGAAAACTGTGCAATTAAAATTGAAGATGAAGCAAGTAAAGATAAATTTTTATCTATAGAGGACTTCTCTAAAAGAACTGGCGCAGGAAAGTCTGTTATTACTATTTTAAAAAATAATGGTATTTTGACAAACCTTGATGAAACTAACCAAATATCATTATTTAATCTATGAAATGTTGTAATTTATTGAGTTTATGATATAATTTAAGTAAGTAAGATAAGTTTTTAGTAAAGAGTGGGTTGTCCCACTCTTTGTTTTTTGAAATGCGAGGTGCAGGTTGAAAAAATCAGAAATTTTAAAAATTGTTTATCCTCTAGCAGAAGAAGCAGCTAAGACCTTAGGTTATGAAATAGTTGATATTGATTTTGTTAATGGAAAAAAACATGATTTGCTTTCAATTTTTATCTACAAAAAAGAAGGCATAGATCTTGATGATTGTACAGAGATGAGCAAAATTATCAATGAAAAATTAGACGAAATTGATTTTTTAGAAAATCCATATTATTTAGAAATCTCATCTCCAGGTCTAGACAGACCTCTTAAAACAAAAGATGACTATAGAAGAAATTTAGACAATGAGGTTGATGTAAAATTATTTGCACCTTTAGATGATAGTAAAATAAAAACATATACTGGAATATTGTCAGATTACGATGATGAATATATATATCTAAATATAGATGCAGATAATGAATCAATAATAAAAATACCTATCAAGTCTATATCTACTATGAAACAAACTATTAGGTTTTAAACGGAGGATATTATGAACGAAGAGTTTATAAATGCTTTAACAGAAATTGAAAAAGAAAAGGGAATTTCAAAAGAAATAATCTTCGAAGCACTTGAGTCAGCTTTGGTATCAAGCTATAAGAAAAATTATGGTACATCTCAAAATGTTATCGTTCAAATGGATAGAGAAACTGGCGATATAAGATTATTTTCTGCTAAAGATATTGTAGAAGAAGTAATGGATCCACAAATGGAGATTTCAATAGAACAGGCCAAAGAGATTGATCCAACATACGAAGTTGGAGATGTTTACAATAAAGAGATCCATCCTAAAAATTTCGGAAGAATAGCAGCTCAAACAGCAAAACAAGTAGTAATGCAAAGAATAAAAGATGCTCAAAGAGAAGTTGTTTATGACGAGTATGTTGAAAGAGAAAGAGAAATAATTACTGGAACAGTTCAAAGAGTATCTAATAACAATGTTTATGTAGATTTAGGAAAAACTGAAGCAATTCTTCCATATAGCGAACAAATTAAAAACGAAAGATATGAGCAAGGCGACAGATATAAAATGCTCATCTTAGAAGTTAAAAAGTCTACAAAGGGTCCACAGATTATATTAACTAGATCTCATCCTGATTTAGTTAAAAGGCTTTTTGAATTAGAAATTCCTGAAGTAACAGAGGGAATTGTTGAAATTTATTCGATTTCAAGAGAAGCAGGATCAAGAACAAAAATTGCTGTATTCTCTAAAGATGAAGAGGTTGATCCACTTGGAGCATGTGTTGGCTATAAGGGACAAAGAGTAAATGCAATAGTAGAGGAACTTAATAACGAAAAAATTGATATTGTAATTTACGAAAAAGATATTGCAAAATTCATATCTAATTCTTTGAGCCCATCAAAAGTTGAAAAAGTATTTATCAACGAGGCTGAAAACTCAGCTCTTGCCATAGTACCAGATTATCAATTATCACTTGCTATAGGTAAAGAAGGTCAAAACGTAAGACTTGCTGCAAAGCTTACTGGTTGGAAGATAGATATTAAATCAGCTGAACAATTTGAAGCATATTTGGATGAAAATAATATTACTGAGGAAGAGTTAGCTGAGAAATGGTCAAGAAGTTCTGAAGTTGCTGATGAAAAAGAAGTAAATTTAGAAAATGGAGAAACATCCGACTCAGATATGGCTATGGAAGAAAAAGAAGACTCAGCTTTCGAAGAAGAAAGTGAAAATAGTCCTGTAGAAGAGACTACTTCTTTCGATGAAGCTACTGCAAATGATAGCGACAGTCAGGAAATATAAGCAAACAATATTTTTAATCAAGTTTTATACACTTTTAATAACGGAGTTTTAAATGACAAAAGTTAGGAAGACTCCTATGCGCACATGTATAGGATGTAGAGAACAAAAACCAAAAAAAGAGTTAATAAGAATTGTAAAAAATAAAGAAAATGAAATTTTTTTAGATAGAACAGGTAAGGCAAATGGAAGAGGAGCGTATATATGTGATGATTCAAGTTGCCTAGAGAAGGTAATTAAATCTAGAGCGCTTAACAGAACATTTTCCATGGAGATAAAAGAGGAAGTTTATGATGAGCTAAGAAAATCCATGGAATAATACGTAACTTTTGAGGAGGTGTTCAATTTGTCAAAGATAAGAGTACACGCGTTGGCAAAAG
>NZ_JBMNPQ010000021.1:0-22594 GCF_050943655.1 Peptoniphilus sp.
AAAGTTCGTAACCTTGTTCACAATCTCGTAACCATCGGGCGCCTTAATTTCCTTAAAATAATACTCGCCCTCTGGCAGGTTCTTAATAACAATCTCGCCCTTCTCATTTGTCACAAGGAGCACATCGCTCTTGCCATTTTCATCATAAGAATTTTTATCAAGAGGAACTCTCACATCACCACCTAAAGTCTTCCTATAAAGCTCAAAGACAGCCTTGGGAAGAGCCTTACCATCAGTGGATAATTTCTTTAAAATCGTAGTATCAGGAGGAGTGTTCGGTGGCGGAGTATTTGGAGTGTCATAAATTAATTTTGGGTATACCACATTCTTATTATCATCAAGTGGAAGCATAATAAAAAATGGGCTGACATGTTTCTTATCACCATCGCGCAACACCTCACGCACGTAGTAAGTTCCCTCTTTCAAATTCTTTAAGAAAATCTGACCCTTATCATCTGAGGGGTCAGTGACAAAATTATCAGAAAATAAATTATCCAATTCTTCAAGAGATAATTTATCAAAATTAAAAATATTATCAGAAGCCTCATCGCTATCCATCTTTTTGTCGGATACACGCCAAAGCTTAAGCCTTCTACCACGAATATCGAATCCCGAGCTTTCGATTTTGCCCAGGTCAATCGTGATAGAGTAACTAGCTATTGCAAATACCGGCACAATAGATAGCGTTAAAATTGCAAATATAACGGAGTATAAAAGCAAGTTTTTAAAATTAAATTTTTGAATAAATCTCATATCTATCCTCCGGTATGTCATAAGACATTAACATTTTGGTTTGGTTGGGTGGGGCAGATGATTTCGTCATCCCGTTTTTTTTACGTCATCTTGAGCGAGCACGCAGTGCGGAATCGTCGTGTACCCGTCCACACCCGTCATCCCGTTTTTTTTTACGTCATTCTGAGCGAGCACGCAGTGCGAGTCGAAGAATCTGCAAAGTCATCCTGCGAGACCTTATCGTCTTAACAAGAAAACCTCACGGGGAAGAATAATCCAAAACACTTTCTCCTCAAAACGACAACACATCGCTCCCTCTACCCTACAGATCCTTCGGCTCACTTTGTACGCTCAGGATGACGTTGGAAGTGGTTTTATCCTGACATCAGAACGAAATTGTCTACACTCTCTGTTGCCCCCACTCGTCATCTTGAGCGTAGTCGGAGCAACGCGACGACGAAGTCGAAAGATCTGCAAAGTCATCTTGCGATGCCTCTACATTTGCCACCGTCCCATACTCGTCATCTTGAGCGGAGTCGGAGCAACGCGACGACGAAGTCGAAAGATCTTCACCTTTAGGAGAAACAGCCTAAGCGTCTTAACATGAAAACCTCAAGAACTGAAATCTCACAAAGTAACCTACGGCACAATCAAAGTCCATACTCTCAACAGCCCCCACACTCCGTCATCCCGAGCGTAGTCGAGGGATCTGCAAAGCCATCCTGCGAGACCTTCCCATTTACCACCGTCTCCCACTCGTCATCTTGAGCGGAGTCGGAGCAACGCGACGACGAAGTCGAGGGATCTGCGCCTTCTGGAGAAACAGCCTATACGTCTTAACAAGAAAACCTCAAGAACTGAAATCTCACAAAAAAACCTACGGCACAGTAACAGTTCTAACTCCCAACAGCCCCCACACTCCGTCATCCCGAGCGCAGTCGAGGGATCTGCACCTTTAGAAGAAACAGCATATGCGTCTTAACAAGAAAACCTCACGGAGAAACCCCAAAAAGTATCCCCTCAAAACGACAGCACATCGCTCCCTTCACCCTACAGATCCTTCGGCTCACTTCGTTCGCTCAGGATGACGAATGAAGGGGTATTCGCTCAGGATGACGTTAGGGTCGGAATCAAAACGACCATCATCCTTCACACCATTATAACCCCAAACCAAACCATCAAACAAAAATTATAAAAAAATTACAAAATTAATCGTTAGCTTCTCTTCTCTTCATAGCAACAACAGCACCAACCATTAGACCAATACCAACAACTGCGAAGATTACAGTACCGATACCACCAGTTTGTGGGATTGTTAATTTTTTATTGACTACTTTTTGGGCATTATCAGCTATATCTTCACTGTCGTATCCAAAGTCAATATCTTTAACGTTTTGTTCTCCTTCATCACTAATTGTGAATGAAAATTCTAAATCATTCTTTCCTGGATCTGCATATTCATCACTTGGAGCTTTAACTTCGACTAAAGTATATGTTCCTGGAGCTAAACCAGATATTTCAAATTGACCTAATTCATTAGAAGTTAGCTTAATATTATTTTCATCAGTCTTTGATGTTCCTTCCCATTTAGTCATATTTTGTAATGTTGCATTCCAAGCATCATCTCTCGCTTTTTCTAATTTAGCTATATTAGCTTTAAGGGCATCTGTTTGTTGATCTGCTGGTAATGCATTATATTTCTTTATTGCATCTACATATGCTTTTTGCGCTGCATTATATGCTGTACGATCGGCTTCTTTTCCTGTTAAGAATTTACCATCTTCATTTTTAATAACAAATTCTGCACCTTGAAGTCTTTCATTCTTAGCATTTGTCTTTACAAATTTTGCACCATATGTTACGACTCCCGGTTCTTGTGGATTCAATGAATCAGGGTTGTTTGAAATATGGTTTATTACTTTAATAGTACCGTCATCTTGTTTAATATATTCAGCATCGGAACCTGTTGTTGAACTAATTTCTATTGCTTTATATTGTTTGTTCTTGTCCAAATAATTCCATGTATGACTTGCACCATCAGTTGCATTATAGCCTAATTCTACAGTTCCCTTGAAAGCAGCTTTATATTCATCAAAAGCAGCTTTATCTTGTTCTGTAGTACCGGTATAAACCAAGTCATTTGCAGTTACATCTTTTCCTGTTTGAGCATCAACAAGTTTGAATGTTGCTTTCTCTCCTTCTGCCCATTTTCCATCGTCCCAAGTTTTTGTAACTTTTAAATTTCCATTAGAATCTGGTTTTGTTGGATATGGAGTATTAGCTTGTGATGGGTTATTACCAAAATGGAACATTACATCATTTCGCTCTTGAACTTTTACAACAGCTTTATCATTTAAAGTAGCTGAATATTTTACACGAAGTCTAGTCTCTGTTGCTTGACCATTAACCTCTTTAAGACCTTCATCGGTTAATACTAATGTGAAACCATTGCCATCTTTTGTTAAGGTATAAGCATTTGTTGATAATGGAGTTTCAGCGTCTTTTGCACCTTTATATATTTTTAAAGATGTTTCATTAAATGTAAGACCTTCAGTCATTTGGTCAGTCCATTTAACAGTTTTATAATTTACATTTGCTGGAATTAATGTTTCAATTTCATATTCAATAACATCTCCAACATTATGTTTATCTACAATATCATTTGTTACTTCTTCTCTATCTTGATTTGCATTTGCTTTGCCTTTAAAGTCCTTATCTACTTTTGGAGCTTCAACAGTGTTCTTTGGATATACATGAAGTGGATTTGTTCCATTATCAAAGAATGTTCCATCTTCCATTGCAATTGGAAGATCTAGTCCAAATGGAACTGCTTTTGCACCAGTAATTGTACCACCATCTACGTTAGAAGATTTATCTTCTATAAACCAATAATATCCGTCTACTAAATCTTTAACTTCTGCTCCACCTTTAGCTGATGTCACAGTACCAGTAGCATCACCCTTAAGAAGTTCTTTTACTTTTTCTTCAGTTGCATATGTCTCTTTTGCATCATTTAATGTTTTGTATTGATCTGCTGTGACTTTCCAATATAAGAATTTAACTCCAGCTAGTTCTTCTGATTCTTTGCCAAAGAACCCAGCTGTGTTTTCAATTTTTTTACCAGTATATTCATTTCCATCTCTACCTATTGTTCCAGGAAATCCTGTGAATTTTTCGTTATCACCTTCGTAAGTTTCTGATTTTTCTATTCTTCCAAAAGTATCAATCTTCATTTTATGAATTACAACTGTTGTTTTATGCTCTGTTTCAGCTGCAAATACTGGCATCAATGTGCCAATTATCATCATTACTGCCAAGAGCAATGATAATGCTTTTTTGAAATTTTTCATAATTTTCTCCTTATTTTTTAATAATTTCTAACTAAAGTATTCTTTAGTTTTATTTTAGATAGTTTGTTTTTAATCACAAACCATCAAACGAACTTTTTATAAATCCGCCCAATTTGGGGAGCAGAGCCTTCGCCCCGCTCTCCTAGGTTGGGTGCCTAGGTTTTTGGGGAGTGAAACTATTCATCATCACTCACCCTCTTTCTTCTGTATCCAACAAAAGCAACTGCCATGGCAGTTAAACCAATCACAGTAAATAGCAAAGTACCTAACCCACCAGTAGATGGGAAAAGTCCCTTTTCATTTACAATTTGAAGGATTCCTAATGTTTGATTTATATTTGTGCCAGTACTATTTTCATCGGAATAAATAAGAACTTCTTTGCCTTCATTGTTCCAAGTAATAGTTCTGCTATCAAAACTTATTCCTATCTTATACTCTTTATCAGTCTTCCTGTATCCCACTGGAGCTTTAGTCTCTGTCATTGTGTAGATACCTGATGGCCAATCTGAAGGTACATCTATTTGGATTCCTGTTTTGTGAACCTCAGCATTTGATGCTTTTTCCAAGTCTACTTCTATAAGGATATAAGATTTATCTTCTGCAACTTCCTTAATTCTGTAATAGCTATTTTCAGGAGTTTTTTCTTGTGAAGCTACAGTGTCAGGGAATTTCTTGTCACTTGGAGCTTGAAGTTTAAGTTCAAGTGTGCCTGCATTTATTAACTCTTCTGTTAATTTGCCATCTTCTTCTTTTTGCCAAATCTTTTGTAGCTTGAAGTCCATTGGGTGCTTCTTATCGTTTATGATAATAAGGTCGTTTTCTGTAATACCTGTGATTATTCCATCAGCTGTTACTACAAAACTTGATACAAAATCTTTTGGAAGTTCGTATCCATCAGGAGCTTTTGTCTCCCAAACTTGATATTCACCTTGAGGTAGTCCTTCCCAAGAGAATTTACCATCTTCGCCTGATGTTCTTTTGCTATCTGTGACATAAACGAAATCTCCCTGATCGTTTTTGACTCTAAGTTCAAATTCTGCCCCTGGAAGTACACCATCGACATTTTCAGCTCCCATAGGAAGATTTGGTTTTACAGGTGCCTTGTTTGGTCCTTCAGGTATCTCGTCTGTAGGTTTATCTTCCGGAACTTCTCCAACAATCTTGCCCATCATCTTAGTGTATTCAATTTTATTCTTTTCGTTGAATACTTTTAATCCAAAGTTTCCATCGCTTGATGTTTCATTTGAATATGGGTCGTTGAAAGTTGCACTAGTTGCAACTATATTTCTATATTGCCAACCATACTCATAATCATAATATCTACCAACATTTAAATGTTGTCTAAACCAAAGTCTTTCTGAGTTTCTTGTGTTGTCAAAGTGACCATCTATTACAACTACATAGGAATCTCCGTCTGCCATATCAGATCCAAAGTTCACATACCATCTATTGTTATCTATATAGACTCTATTATTTTTATTATATGCACTATTTGGATTATACGGATTATATGAATATCCATACACATAACTTAAATTATCAGAATCTATTGCCTTGTCTGGATCAGTCTTTGAATAAATTCCAAAAGACTTAGGCATTGAATCATCTACGTCTACTCCAGGTTTTGCCTTATATACGGAAACTCTATCCTCATTACTAATTTGGATCAATGGATTATTTCCGCCATTTCTATAATCGTGACCGAAGTCAAGTTTAGACCTATCTAACCCATAGCCATATCTATTGACATAGATTATTGTTCTGTAGGTTCCTGTCGTCCAATCGACTTCAACAAGCCTATTGATAGAGTTTGCTGGTAGAAAACCCGTATATCCATTGTAGGTTTCTGGTGTGTAATACACGTCAAGCGTGTAATTATTTGTTTGACCGTTTAACTTTGTATAAACACCTATTCTTGCATTGTCCTTAACTATATTTTCTTCTATAAAGTAACTTATAGTTGAACTTGCAGTCTCTGGGTATTGATTTGCTACATAATCTGTAAAGGTATACTTTAGAGCATTGTGTCCGTTTTTGTCGTAATCTTTTACAAATTCACCTTTTGCCAATAAACCAACAGGCCCTGCTAAGTTAAGGTCGTAGGAATGTTTCGGTGGATATATTCCCCAAGTATTGATGTTATTAGATAGTTCTACAAAGAAGTAGTCTCCCGGTTTAATATTTTCTTCTTCAGTTGCTCCCTTATCAAATCTATATTTGCTAGTTAAGTTAAATGCTTCTGAATCATTTGGTTTAACAAGTTTTGGATATAAGGAGTCTCCATATTCATCTGACACATGAAGTTCTGGAGTTCCGTCATAGTGAACCATACTAGTTACATTTTTTCCTTCGACGTTTTCTGGAACCTTGTAGTTTCCTCCTATTATGATTCGTTTTGGAGTTTTGTCTACTTTGTATCCCGGAGGTGCAGAAATTTCTGTAACTTCGTATATTCCGTTTGGAAGGTTCTCTATGTTTATTTCTCCATTTCCATCTGTTAAGAAATCTTTACTATATCCGTTTGAACTTGCTACATGGAACTTAACTCCTGATAAAGATCCACCGTTTTCTACGTCCTTCTTTGTGATTTTTAGGTTAGCTTTTCCAACATCCTCTGGGAAGTTTCTAATTTGGATTGGATCTTCTCCAACATCTTCATAGGCATCAGTCTTGTAGGCAATTACTTGGATTGTATTGTTATCTGTCTTTAGATAAGTCAAATACCATTCATCTTGTTTGTCCCCGAGATTTAATTTCACGTAGTAATTTCTTGTATCGTCTTTTACAGTGAAATTTCCTCTAGGATTATTTTCCAATGATTGAAGTACACTTCCATCTCCTTGATCTGCATAAAGATCTACTTTATAATTTGGAACTTCTTCTGATTTTGGTAAAAATTCTAACTTATAGTTTACTTCCTTAGTTGGTCCAACTTTAGCAAGTTGCGACTGTTCTTCTACCTTCTTTATTCTTGTGTAGCTTGCCTTACCATCTTTAACTGCTACAATGAAATCAACCAACATCTTGTTATATCCATCAATTTGTTTTGTCTCAGTAAGCTTATATCTTCCGTCTTCAAGGTCAGTAAATGCAATGTCACCATTTTTATCTGTAGTTTTAATAACAGCTTCTTCGCCTTCTAACGGTTCATTGTTCTCGTTAACTTTAATTAATGAGAACTCAACTCCTTCAAGTGATTCGCCGTTAAGACCATCTTCCTTGTGAAGAGCAATCTTGCCTTTTGGTTTTGCTGCGTTTTTTACTTGGAATTGGTTGTTTTCTCCACTTGTTTCTACTAGAACTGAATCATCAGGTACTGTAATTAGGCTCTTTGTTTGAGTAATTGTTGGGAAATATTCATTTTCTATTGTCGTATTTTCGTAATTAAATGACTTTATAGGGCTAAGAGTCCTGCTTTCACCATCAAAAGTATTATTTTTTAGGCTAATTTCAAACTTATAATAACCATAGTCGTAGTAACGTCCATTATTATCCTGGTATTTATAATTATGGTATGGATAGAAGTATTCATATACTCCAGTTATTTCACTTCCATCTCTTTTTACAGTGAAGTCATTAGTATTAAACTGAATATTTATTACGTCTTCCCAATTACTATTATTAGCTAATTTTGTGTAATAAACATAAAGGTAATATTTTCCATTTTCTTCTGCTATTCCATTATAGAAATCAACTACTAAAGATCCATCACCAGCCCATATTCTTCTTGCATACGTTGGGTTATTGAGAGTGTCATTTACTACAGTTTCTTGACTACCTTTAACAACTTCTTTTACAATTGTTTTTCCCGTATCATCTACAGAAATATACCAAGTTTTATCTGAAGGTTCATAACCATTTGGTGCTTGTATTTCTTTTAGCGTGTAGTCTCCTGGCATTAAATCTTTAAATGAAACTATTCCGTTACTGTCAGAAATCATTTCAATAGGTTTAAAGCCTTCAAGATTTGAAGTTAGTTCAAACTTAGCTCCTACCAGTTTTTTGCTTCCATCTTCATTTGTTTTTAAGATTTCGAAGCTACCTGTAGGTGCTTTTTTATTTCTTACATTTAAGTTTGTAGGCTCGTCAGATTTAGTTATTGTGACAGTAAGTGAGTTTTCATCTTGACTTACTGAACTTGCTGAACAAGTGTATCCTTGAGGTAATCCTTCAACTGATTCTACTTTCACAGGCTTTGCTACATTATCTATAGTTTGAACGAGTGATGAATTCTTATCAAAGGTTAATGTTTGTCTTTTTTCATTAGCATCTATTACACTTACTTTTACTGCACTATTTAATGGTTTTAGTCCATTCCAATTTAGGTTAACCATAAACTGTGATTTTAAACTTGATGGAATTATAAATGTTAAGCCATCTGTCGAAGTTTCACTAGTTACCTTGCCAAGTACAATTTTCTCATTTCCTTCAATACTTTCGCCTTCGAGGTAGTATTTGTAAGGAACCTTATTTGCATCAGTCTTGTCAACTGAATAAGTTACGCTATTGTTTATTGGAATACTTTGTCCAATATACTTAACAAAATCTGTATCCTCGATTCCATTAAGGCTTCTCTTCAAAGCAAACTTAATAGTGCCTTGGGTTTCGCTCGTATCGCTGTGTCTACTTTCAATAGTTATATTCATCTTTTCAATTGGATCAGATAAAGTGACTGTTGGTGAAGGAATATTGTAATCTTGTGCATCTGCATTTGGTTTAAATGCTATAGAGTTTATTAGATTATATTCTCCTGCAGTAATACCGTCTTTTGCTTGAACTTTAAAACTCATGTGTGCAGTTTCACCAGCATTGAGAGTCAGCTCACCTTCGTTAAGGTCAATAGTATTAGTGTTATCATTATGAGATTTGTGCCATTTACTATTTGTTATTACTTCCCCATGAACATTTTTCTTATAAGTTTCTGTTGAACTTCCAACAAATGTAAAATTATTATTAAAACTTACATTAAATATAGCGTTACGGATATCTGGTATTGAAGTAATAAGTTGCGGTAAATTATAGCTATTGCTATCATTGCTTCCAGCAACAGTAACACTATTTTTTAACATTTTATAAAGTCTTTCTACTTCAGACTTATTAGGACCAAGTGAGAAATTGTAAACAGCTAACTTATTTATATTTTGATTGTCTAATACATTTGAAATATAACTGTTAATTATATCAGTTTGGAATTGGTCGCTATTGGTTGCATTTACAATATAGGCATTTCCTGAAACTTCAGCTTTATTTAAAATTTCTTTTGCATTATAAAATGCAAGTTCTAATCCACCATAAGTTGATCCGTTTGATAGCTTAGTTAGATTATTTATCGCTTGTTTAGCAGTAGCAATATCTGTTAATCCACTGGTTTCTTTATTAGCTACAGCTCCTCCATTAGGAGCTGTTTTGTAATAGTATGAAATTACAGCTGCTTTTGTATTGGTATTTTCATAATTTCCTATCCAGTCACTCAAAGCTTTCTTATAGGCGGAGAATTCTTCATCAGATAAAAAGCTTACAATTGGTACTATTACAACAATGTTATTGTTGCTTCCACTTTCATTATCTTTTCCTGCTTTAATATCAAGATCAATTTGATATTGACCGTTAACATTTTTCCCATTTAAGTCCACTATCGGTGTAACTTTTGAAGAAATTGTTGTCTTTCCAAAGTTTGGTTCTGTTGGCGATAGTGTTCCACCTATTGTTGATTTGAATTTTTCATCAAACGTTCCTGTTCCTGCTGCACTAAATAGTTTTAGGTTAGATAGGCTTTCTCCTATGTTAAACGATGGTTTCATAGCTTTAAGTTTGTTAGATACGTTTGAACTGAATAATCTTGCGTTGTCAGCTATTCCTTTGACTTCATCAATAGTAGTTACACCATTTTCATCGACTATTACTGTCCAAGTCTTATCTGAATTTATATATCCATTAGGAGCTTTTGTCTCTTTGAGTTCATAAGTTCCTGGATCAAGGTCTTCAAATGATACTTTTCCTAGTGAGTCTGATGACTTTACTATATCCTCTCCTTTTGGATTTGTTGGACTTAGTGTAAATTCCGCTCCAGGTAATGATGCAAACTCATTTTCATCAGTCTTTGTGATTTCTAATCTACCTTTTTTATTGATGTGAATGTCATTTGTTACATCAAATACTGGTGGTGTATAGTCTTCGTCAGCATGACCAGATGCGTTGCTTATACTTGTTTGTATAGCATTTGATTCTCTAACTAGTGGTGTGGCATTGGCATTTTCCAGTTCAATGTATTGAGCCAACATTACTGGTGGATATTCGCCATTATCATTTTTATTTGGATATACCATTTCGCTATCAACTTTTATTAGATATACATTCTCTCCAATGTCTTCTTTAGGTTTTATCTCAACTGCATTTACAAGTTCTCCATTTTCAGTCTTTCCTTCATATGTCAAATCATATTTATCTGACCTTACTAGTTCCAGTTCATCAGGATTAAATACTGCTGTATCTTGTACTTTTGTTCCTTCTTTTAATTTATAAAGAGATACTTTAGTTTTTGTAGCATCAATATTGTTTGCCATATTGAAGAACCTGTCATCAACTGCTGGGTAAACTCTTATAGTTGAATCACCTGTAATATTTTGCGCTTTAGGATTTATATAACCTATTTGAGTGTACTTGCCATTTTGGTCATTGGTATACAAATAATTCGTATTGATACTTAAAGTTTTACTATCATTTGTAACATGAGGCATGTAAGCTATTTCAATATCTTTAGATACAGCCTTACTACCAAGGCTTGCTTTGAAAGTATATGTTCCACTCTTTGAAGCAATATTTGTATTTACTGAGTGGCTCCATTTTAGATTCATGGAAATATTTTTCTTGCCTCTTACGGCATCGGTAAAGATAAAGTAAATATCCTTTCCTGTTCCCTTGTCCATGTTGAAGTTTGGCCCAAATGCCCAACGTGCAATAACTGTTCCGTCTGCATCAGTTATATTGTTATAGTTTGGTTTGTCAGGTTGTAGCATATTGTAATGTAGAGTATCGGACTCGTTAATTATGAAATAATCTCCAGGGTTTGCACTGTCAATGGACATTTTCATCTTAACTGTGATGTTGTTTTCTCCAGTATCCATTTCAAGTCGACCATTTCCAGGAATGCCATCTATGGCAGTATCATTAAAATCTATATTACTATTAGTTGTATCTAGTGTAACTTTACTTGTTACATTTGCTCCCTCGTTTTCTCCTGGGTTTGGAGCTATTTGTCCAACAGCGTTTACAAAGGTCTTTCCATCACTTGCTACATAAACAGACCAGATTTCGTTTGTCTTTTGATATCCATCAGGTGCCTTAGTTTCTGAAAGTCTATAGTTCCCAGGTTCTAATCCTAGGAATACCACTTTTCCACTTGCATCTGATGTTACTTTCTTAACTACTTCTCCAGCATCATTTGTCAGTGTAAACTCTGCTCCTTGAAGTGGCTTGCCATTGTTATCTTTTTTGTTAATTGCAAGGCTACCTTTGCCCGTCTCAATAGACTCATTTTGTACTGAGTAGAACTTTTCTCCATCTAGGACTAAGTTACCATCTGCATCAGCCTTTAGATATTTAAAGTTTTTAGGGTCACTTTCTACATTTCCGTTTGATTTAAGTTCACTATATTTAATTGATAGGTCGTTTTCACCTTCTTCTTTATAAACCTGAATTAGGATTGCCTTTATGCCATCCGGCATTTTATATCCGTCCGGCACTTTTGTTTCTTCAAGTCTATATAGTCCTTCTTTTAAATCTTGAACTTCGAACTTTCCATCGTAGCCGTATAAGTTTACAGTAGATTTTACTTTTTCTTCTTCTGTTAATTCTTTATTAACTTAATCGTGATCCTCTACATCGATAGCATTATCAGAAAGCTTATACATGCTAAACTCTGCTCCTTGAAGTGTTCCTCCAAGTACTGAGTCAACTTTCTTCCATCTGAAACCTATGCCCTTTATCTCGTTGATTAACTTATTTTCACTTTCACTAAGGGTGAAGTTGCTCTTTTCCTCATACTTATTAGGCACATAAGTGTTAATGTAATACTCATTTTCATAAGCTTCATAGTATGCAGCTTCATATTCTTTGTCATAAACTACCTTTAAGCTAGTTTCGTCTTTTATAACTTTTATAATCCATCTTGTCTGAGCGCTTTGATCTATTGATGCCGGTGGATTAATTTCTTTAAGTTCGTAGACTCCTGAACTCAAATCATTAAAAGTTACTGAACCATCTTGATATGATCTTGCTTCACTATAGTAACCATATTCGCTACTTGTATTATTGGACTCGTCATAATTTATGAGTTCTCCGTTACTTCCTGCTTCGGTTTTTACTTTCTTTAGGCTAAATCTAATGTTATTTAGTGGTGCTTCATGGAAATCTTGACCACGCCCTACTTTTTTAAATCTAAATCCAGTCTTCTTGTAGTTTACTATTATGATGTTGCCGTCTTTATCTTTTCTTACAGAGTGATTTACTTCGTTTTCTCCTGAATTAGTTTTTATTTTTACAGGAGTAAAATTATTAAAATCAGTGGCTGTAGTTTCCTCGTCATTGGAAGCAAATAGGTTTTTAATTCCAGCTTTAAGTTTATTTAATGCTCCAGAATTCTCATCAGTTGCACCTGGTTCACCATTTATATCTGGATTAATGACTTCAGGTTCATCACCTTCTAATTTTATTGATAAGTTTCCTTCTTCATCAGCAACTACGTTGAAATACCATGGCGCTGGCTTTTCGTAGATTGTTGAGTTAGTTTCAGTAAGTCTGTATCTTCCTTCTTTCAAACCTTCAAACACGAATTTTGCCTGACCAGTTTGTTCTTTTACTTGATGGTATCCACCAGGCACTACATTGCCGTCTTGATCTACTTCTACAAGATCAAATGTAGATGTTAAAACTGGTTCTCCTTTTGAATTATATTTTGTAAATTCAAATTTTGTTAGGTTATCTTCATTCTTAATAGCTTTAAGCGTTTCTGTATCTTCTGAAACCTTATTTGTAGATACCAGTTTCTTTAAATCTTCGCTTGAGTAAGATAAAATCTTTTGAGATATCTTTCCGTCTGCACTTTCAATAAATTGAATGACGATGTATCCGTCTATCTTCTTGTAACCCGGTGCCTGTTTAGTTTCTTCAAGTACATAGGTTCCTGCAGATATATCTGTAAAGTTTACTCCGTTTACTACAGTTGATGTTGAATATCTGATGTATTCTGGAATATAGATTGGATTTCCCTTTTCATCAACTTTTCCAGAATCTATTGGTTTGCCTCCTTCACCAAGTTTTGGTTGAACTTCAATTTTTCCATTTAGAGGGCTTCCATCTTCACCTGCTTTTATTTTTGTAAGCTTAAATTCTGCACCTTCAATAGCCTTTCCTTCTGAGCTTACCTTATTAAATTGTAATTCTCCATTTTCTCTGTGGTTTGTTACATGAGCGTCATCTATAGTTTGATATGGTGCATCTGGTCTTGCTGGATGCGAACGTCCATCGTCTGCTACAAGCTGGATATTTCTAACAAAGTCAGCATAGACATTTGGATCTGTTGTACTTCCGTCTTTGTTTTCGTAGTCAAGACCATAGACTGTCTTTCCTATATAATTTGCCTTATCAGCATCTGATATTCCGCTATTCCAATCATCTTCACTCTTAAAGGTATGCTTAAATTGGAAGTCTATAAACATATAGTTTGAATCGCCAGGTTCTTTCTTTGGATCTACACTTACTTTGAAATACCATTTTTCAGGCAATAGTTTATATCCTTCTGGAGCTTGTGATTCCCACATTTCATAAATACCAGGAGTAAGTTCTCTAAAGTAGTTATCTCCTGCAAGTCCTGTAGCTTCTGTCCATCCATCGAAGGCATCGTCAGAATATTTCGGTTTGTTACCATTTACTGCTTCACCGTTTATCAGCTTCCTTGCCTTAAATTGTGAACCAGTAAGCACTGTGTCATCGTCGTTTACCTTGGTAATTCTAAGTGGAATTCTAAATCCGTTTTCATTTTTGTTAAAGATTTTTAGAAGATTACCATTTGAAATATCTATATTGGCTGTGCCATTATCAAAATTAACATTGTAGTAAGATACTTCCGCCTCTCCCCAATCTGAATAATATGGAGCGTTTCTTGTATAAACTACCCTATATTCAATAGATTTTCCATTTCCGTCTACTAAGCCAAGTCCCTCGAAAGTCACTTTGCCTTCAAAAGGTGCATTCTCTTCAATTATTTCCGTTATATTGTTGTTGTTATCTCCTAGACCCAAAGTCTTCCAAACATCTCCCACTTTCATTTGAAGTCTTAAGGTTCCCGGACTTCCAGTTTCAGGTATGCCTCCTGGATAATTGTTGTAAGTGAAGTTTACATTTATAGTTCCTTCACCATTTGGTTTTATAGCTGAATTGTTTTCATTAGCTTGTTCTCTATATAGATCCAAAGCATTTGATATGTTTTGTGTTGATCCATTTGCACTTAAAGTCATTCCATCATGGATACGGCGATGTTGGTTGGCTGGTACATCCCACGCAAGCACTGCTTTATATTTTATTTCTAAGTGCTCTCCATTTTCTAGAGTGAATTTACTTGTGGTTAGTGTATTACCACTATAAGTTCCACCTACAGTATCCGTTTCTGCATTTCCACTATATTTTTTGATTTCAAAATTACTATTAAGTGGTGAGACTTGAGTGGTAAAGCCTATAGTAAATATTGCATCTTTTACCTTTGATGTTAGAGTGGTAGTTTTTCCTGAGAAGTACTTAGGATTTGCAATAAATTCGTTCAAAGGTCCCTTTTGTACATATGGGGCTTGTCCTGCTCCAGCATCCTTATAAGCATAATCTGCATAGTAGAAGTAGTACTTACTCTTTCCGCCAGATGAGTTCACAAAATTGTTAAATGCATTTTGATAATCATAAACTCTTTTTTGATTAACACTTCCAATAAACTGTCTAAGGTCTGTGTGGAATGTTAGAGTGTCGTATCCTTTATCTTGAAGAGTCTTCATATTGTCTATGATGTCGTAGCTATCTTTTGGAGGTAGAGGTTTCTTGTTTTCTAAATAGAATTTTGCAAAGTTTATTGCAACCTCTGAGTCATAAGTTTTGCCCTTTGTATCCTTGTCAATACTTGTTAAGAAGTTTTCCAATTTATCTTTAACAAAATTAGAGCCGTCTGCTACTCCACCTTTATAAGTCGTATCAACTTTTGCAAGGTAGTTCTTGATATATTCTGCCCATCCATTAACCTTGGTTGTATTAGTTCGTCCATCGTACCAAGATTCATAATATGGATATGGTAATGCATCGTTTGAAAGTTTTTCCAAACTATAAGTTCCCTTGTAGTTACTTCCTCCGCCCCAATATTCTATAAATGATATATCTATATCTGTGTCTGTAGCTTGTCTTTTATTATTTAAATCATTTAAGAATTTGTTGATGTTATCGTCTTGACTTACACCTTGAACTTGACCTTCTCTATATCCTCTCGATCTATCTACCAAAAGAATCATGTGCATGCTCTTCTTTTCAGTCTTTTCTTCTGATGTGGTCTTAGGATAAATCTTTACTGTGACATCTCTTGTTCCTTCTTTTGTGTTGATAGGCGCGCCGTCTACAAAGATATCTGCAAGTGTATTATCATCTGCTGTACTTGCATATCTTGCATACATTTGAGTCATTGGAGTAATTAACTCTCCTGTAGAAGTTGTAAGTTTTGTTGTAAATAATTCATTGTAATTAATTACAGATTCTACCTTAGCAGGAGCATCATTTGAATTTCCTATAGAGAAGTTTGGATCGTTTTTATCCCTACTCTTTATTACTTGTCCATCTGTCCTTACTTGGATATACCAAGGGTTAGGATCTTTTTCGTAGCCTGCTGGGCCTCTGTACTCTTCTAAAACATACTTGCCAGGTTTTAATTGGTCAAAGGTGATAATACCTTGATCATCTGGAAGTGTACTCGGATCTATTGGATTTCCATCTAAGTCAGTTAGAGGCTTTCCTGGTGTTACTTTTTGAATATATTCTTCGTAACCCTCTGCATTTTTAATTTTTTCAAAATTATCATCTGCAAAGTATAGTCTAAAGTATGCACGTCTAAGTCCAACTTCTGCACCATTATCAGCTGGCCACATTGATGCACCGGTTTTTTTGATTGTGAACTTGCCAGGGTTTTCAGTTTTTGAGAAGTTGATAACTCCTGCAAAAGTATTTCCATCTTTCATATAAGAGTTTACGCCAGGGTCTCTTACTATAACCTTCATTGTTCCTTCGTTGGCTAGAGTCTCTGCTACTACTCTTAATACAATCGGATTTGCCTTTTGATATCCATCTGGTGGTATTCTTTCTTCTAATATATAGTAACCGTTAAACTTAAGTCCCTTGATGTGGAATACTCCATTTTCATCTGATGTTATATCTGAAGCAAAAGGAGTGGTATCATTATTATCATTAGGATCTGCGTCTACTTTTGCTCCATAAAAGTCAGATTTGTATAAATCAAATGTAACTTTGCTACCATCTTTATTTATAAGTTTTCCTGTATCTATAGGTATATACTTCTTGCTTGGATCGCTCGCTGGATTATTTTCATCATAGGATGGATTTAAAATGTATTTTTGGAATTCTACATCTACAGTCCTTTGAGTATTTATAATGTTTACTAATTGTTTTTCAGTGTTTTCATTTACTTTGATGATTTCTGAAGGTTTTACTTCTTCTAAGATATCAGTCGGCCCATTTACTTGTGCCTCTGTCTTTAATTTGTAAAGTTTATATTTAAGTGATACATAACCTTCTGCATCTTTTTCTTCATACACCACAAGTCTCCAGCCGAAAAACCTTTCATTTTCATCTTCTAGGTCTTTTGGAAGTTGGAATCCTCTTGGTGCTACAAGTTCTTCAAGCACATATTCACCTACAGGAAGATTTTCAAACTTGATTAATCCACTTTTTGTTTCGTCAACTTTTCCGTCTTGTCCAATTTCCACTTTAGAAGATTTTGTTTCATCGTATGGATCGTCGCCAACTATCTTTGTTGAGTAAAGTCTAAATTTTGCTCCACCAAGTCCTACTATTTTTCCTGTATCGTCTGGACCAGTTTTTCTAAATTCAAATTCAGTCATTCGAGGTTTATTGACTATTACTGTAAGATCTTTTCCAGCTACATTTTCTTTAGTCAATTCTGTTTCTCTCAAGAAATGAGCTTCAAATTTCTCTCCGTTACCTGGATCTATAACTTGAATTAACTCGTTGTCTGCCTTTTTATATCCGTATGGAACTTTAGTTTCTTCAAGTAAATAATATCCTACTTGTAATTGTTTAAAAGTGAACACTCCGTCCTTACTCTTGTAAGTTCTTTGGTAGACGAATCTTCCGTCGTCGGTTTTTAGTGGAGTCTGGTCATTTAATGCATTTATTCTTGTAAGTGTAAACTCTGCATCGTTAACTATGGCATGTTCATTCTTCTTTAAGAAGGAAAGTTCTCCAAGGTTTGTAGACTCGTTCTTAACACTCACTGTCATTGCAGTATTGCCTGATGAATCTTTTGTTAAGTTTACTAGTTCTTTTCCGTCGGAACCTTTTGGAACATCGATAAGTTCTACACTTGTCTTGTATCCGTCGTTTACATGAATAGCTCTTTCAGTATCAAATAGTTTATAGAATGGATATCTACCGTCATCTGCGTTTATTTCTTCTCGATATACTCTCAATCTAAATGCTTGTATCTGATCGTATCCATCAGGTGTTGTTGTCTCTTCAACTTTATAGGTTCCTTCTTTTAGATATAGAGGCCCAGTTTGTGAGTTCCATTCTACAACTTCACCTGTTGATATATTTGTTAAGCTAAATTCTGCTCCTTCAAGTCTTTGTCCCTCTGCATTTATTTTGTCCATGCTGATAGGTTCTGTTACAGAACCTGTGATTAGCTCTTGTAGTCTTTGATTGTGACTGTAGAACACAAGTCTTACTGAATTTGCCTTTGAATCATTCCAGTCAGAGTTTGTGTCGTAAGATGCTAAAACTCTGTCGAGTACCTTATTTGCGTATTTAACTTGTTCGTCTCTTACAAATGGTCCATATCCCAATGGCTTTTCGTTCTCAGATAGTCTTCTGATACCTAGAGAATCAACGTTGTTATCTTTTTCACCATCGAAGTACTTTGTCGGTTTATTTGTTAGAGGGTCTAGTCCTCCTGTTAGGGTATGATCTTTTGTCCATGTTTCATTGTTAAGTCCGTTAGTCCCTTCAATAGATATATAATCTTCATATGGCATTACTTGATCGGTGAAGTAGTGGATGACTTTTTGTCTCATTCCAGATTCGATAAATCTGTGCATTACTTCGCCATTATGAGTTTTAGAATATTCCTTCTTTTCTTCATTAGAATAGAAGTAAATTCTCTTCATAAGGTCAACCATTGCATCTGATTTAGATTGTCCTTCTTTAGTATTGTATTTTCCACCAGGATTTAACTGGTCAGGTAATCTACTTCCGGGAGTTAGCTGACTAATCAAGTAAGCTCCATCTGGATTTACATGTCTATCAAGTTCAACTCCATTGATATTAGTTGAAAGAGTAGGATCCTTTAGTCCAAAGTTAAAACATTCAACCATTTCAAAGGTCTTGTTGATACGCATGATAGAATATGGATTTTCAAAGTATGCAAGATAAGCATTGTTATAAACACTTGGATCTATACTTTGGGTAAATAGACTTATATTTCCACCTTGCATCTTTGGATTTGCTACATTATTAATGATGTCTGCAATATCAGCATATTTTGAATTTAATGTGGCATCAAATTTGTAACTTGTATCTGTACGAGCCCTTTGTGTTGCATATTTATAGGAAACAATTGTACCCGGTTTAAATGAACCGTTGCTCATTTTAGCTTCTATTGCACTTGGAGTTTTCTTATATCCTCCATCTATTTGAGGTACAAAGTAAACTTTATCTCTATTTGTAACAGCAGGATCAAGTATAGCTTTTTGTAAGTTTGGATCTTCACTCTCGCCGATTCTTAAAAGATCAAGCGCATACCAATCAACTGCTATATCTGTGTTTTTCTTTGCTACTATTGTTCTAGTATTGTCGTAGTAGAAATTCTCGTTGACATTAGGATCATTTAAGGTTGGAAATTCTGCCACAAACATATCTTCTACTAAGTTAAATGGTGTGTTTGCAAATTGCTCCGCTTGTGAAGCCCCTATTATAAATTTGAATATTGTAGGTAGTTTATTATATTGGTCTAAAAATTCTGTGTATAACTTGTACACAAAGTTTGTGTCGGGATTTATTCTAAGTCCTAATGAATATTTGCTGTGGTATTCATTGTCATTAAGTGGAGCCTTTACTCTGATGTATAATTTATTTCCTAGATTTCCCTTTGGAATACTTATAATAGAGTTCATTAGCTCTGGACCGTTAAAAGTACTATTTCCACTTTTAATATATCCTTGTCCTAAATTACCTTCACTATCATCTACTGTATAGGAGAAATTTTGAAGTCCTTGGTTTCTTGAACCAAATAATGTGATATACAAGTAATTAAAATCTTGATCTTTTAATACACTTGTATCAATATCAATATCCCACCATACTGAAAGCTTTGTATTTTGATCAGGTAGTGTCGGTCCACTTACATATTGTTTGCCATATTGGTCTCTTAAGGTCTGATGACTGTTGTAGTTTAATCTTATTGGATAAGACGTTTGTTCAACTCCCAAAACTTTTTGTCTTAATACTGCACTTGGGTCAGCTGCTTTAACTAGTATTTCTTTTTCTACTATATTATTGTCGTCTTGCTTTATTTCTTCTTGTGGTATTCTTGTTTTGACATCTACTAGTATTGATGTTTCTGAAGTTTTTGTTTCTGCACTTTCTGTTTTTTCTGTTTCTTTTGCTGTTAGTGAGACGGCTTTTCCTTCGTTATTTGTTGCTTCATTTGCATCTTCTGCTGTTTTTGCAACTTCTGAAACTTCTGCTTCGTCTCCCGCCTCTTTAACAACTTCTCCACCAGCTCCAACTTCTGTTTTTTCTATAAAGAATACGTATTTGTAACCTGCTTCTAATGTTTTAGAAAGTTCTAATGGTTTTAATATTTCAAATGCGCTTAATTTTTCTGGAAGTTCTTCAAGGGGCATTTCTTCGTAGTCTTTAAATTCTTCCAAGTCTTCGTTTATTCTGTAGATTGGATCAGTTAGTGTGATATCCTCTTCGTCCACTCCATTTGTTTTTACTACTCTTGATATTTTTATGTTTTCGTTTTCTGTCTTGTCCGCATTTAAGAAATTAAGTGCAAGTTCTTTTGTATCAGAAAGTCTCTTGGCATCTACTGTCACTGTATAAATTGATTTGTTATCGTCAATTTTTAGTCCAAATGTTGAGATGTCGAGGTTGCCATTGTCTTCTAGTGCAGTTATTTCTGTGTCGTCACTTACAAGTGTGATTGGAAGATAATAGTCGTCGTAACCTTCTTTTTCCACTGTGATGTGAGTTTGTACTGGTTCTTGTAGAGTTTGCACTTCTTCTAATGAAGGTGTTTCGCTATCAAGTACGATATTTTCTACTGCACTGTTTTCGATTCCGCTAAGTTCTTTAATTTTGTCAAATACATTCTCAGATTTTTCTTCTTCTAGTTTTGCTTTCTTTTCTAGTTTTCTTTCTAGCTCGTCTTTTGCAAATTTGTAGTCCAATGTGTCGATTTCGATTTCGCCATCTGTTTGGATTTCTTTTCCATTTACTAGACGAAGATTTCCGTTTTCGTCTTTTAAAAGTAGCTCGATGTTATCAAGGTTTGGCTCTTCACTTATTTTGTAAGTGAGTCTATCTATATTTAGAAGCATCATTGAATTATTTTTCATTCTTAGTGCTCTAAATAATTCCATTGGCCTTAGGTCAAGTCCTGCATCTTCTACTTTTAAGTCGATTTTAAGTTCGTCAAAGCCTTCTATATTAATTTTTATTATTGCTTCTTTTGGCTCGATATTATTTTTTTCGATGTACTTATTTATTTTTTTAACTAGACGAGGTGATTCGTCCTTTAAAAATTCAGGGTCCAAAAGTTTGTTAAAATAATCTGTTGGCACTGCGTCGCCAGTTTTTGGCGTAACTTTTATTTCTTCTGAGTTTTGAAGGTCCTCTTCTGTGTAGAGTTTTCCTTCGCCGTCCACTGTTTTTGTCAAAATTTCTATTCCGCTAAGGTCGATTTTATCTCCCGCTTTGTAGTCAGTTTTTGGCTCTTTAAATATTATAGCTTCCCCAGGGTTTAGATTATCCAGTGCTGCTTTTTGTTCTTCTGTTAAGTCAGTTTCTTCGCCCTCGATGTTTAGTTCGATATTAAGCGCCTTTGCATCTGGAATATCGATTGTTATTTTTTTAAGTTCAGATTTTGTTTCTTCTGTTACTTCTTTTCCGTCAACTGCTGGTGAAATATTTGCAGAAAGGTCTCTGTAGTTATATCTGTGTGGAATATTGTTAAAGTCTAGTGTGATTATTTCTAATTCACTAAGGTCAATGCGTTCTCCAATTTTGTAATCTGTTACAGGACTTCTTAAAATTCTGCTCTCGCCAGGTTTTAAACCATCAGTTAGCTTTAGAAGTTCTGGATCAACGCTAACGCCCGTAAGCTCTTCTTCATCTTGAGCTTCGTTTTCTTTAGGTTGATCTGCTGGCGTTACGTTTTCTACAGGTGCATTTGTGTTTTTGTTTTCTGTAATTTCTTCTTTCTTTTGCACCTTGTCATTTTCTTCTATTATTGTCTTTGATGATTTTAATGGTTCTTCTTTTGCTTCACTTTTTACTTCTTCCTTTGGAGCATTCGCTGTCTCATCAAGAAGGCTCTTAGGTGATGTGTTATCTCCCGATAAAAGACTCTCGGCTTTTACGTTATCTGTTCCTTCTGCTGCGTTCTTTATGGCAAATACTGGTTCAATGAATACTTGAAGCATCATTAAAATTGCCAATAACAGAGTCATCACTCTTTTGAATTTTTCATCCATTAATTTCACCCTCCTTCTCCTTTTTTGTCTCTTTAACTGAATTTATGAATTTGTTCAAATCCTCGGTATCTTTTGGATTTTTGCAGTAATAGCTGATTTTTCCTTTTTCTACTAATATTAACTTGTCATTAATTTGTACAATCATAAAATCGCCCTTATCCACTTTCACATCCACTGTGCTCTTATCATCGTCTAGCTTCCATTTTCCCTTTTTGTCGTCCAGTTTAATTTTTCCTCTTTTTTCTATAGTTAGATTTGGTTCTTTTGCACTTTCTACTATAGTAATAGGTTTTTCTTTTGTCTCCTCAGCAAATTTATACCAGCCGCCATAAATGTTTTCGATATTATCCTCATTTAGTTCCACGACTGTCGGCTTATCTTTTTCTAAATCTGCTCCAACTTTTGATAAAATTTCTTCTTTATATTTAGAAGACTTTTTGTCTCGACTAAAATACATCTTTTTATCGCCGTTAA
>NZ_JBMNPQ010000022.1:0-22432 GCF_050943655.1 Peptoniphilus sp.
ATAAAATTAAAAGTTTATTAAGTGCCAGTTCAAAATCATTGTCTTTCATATTATCACCAAGATAATTATATCTAAAGTGAGTGGCTATATCAATAATAGATGAATTTTATCGAATTTTTGATATAATATTAATACAAGTAATGGAGGATAATATGAGAAAAGAGATTTTATTTTCAGAAGATGTAATAGCAAATAGAGTTAAAGAACTTGGCAAAGAAATCGAAGGAGATTTTGATGATGGCTTCGTAGCAATTTCTCTACTTAGAGGTTCTTTTATTTTTGCTGCTGATTTACTTAGAAGTATAGATAGAAAAGTAGAAATAGATTTTTTGACAACATCTAGTTATGAAAACGAAGAACATTCAAGTGGTGATGTAAAGTTTTTGACTAGCTTAAGATGTGATATTGAAGGAAGAGATGTGCTCATAATAGATGACATTTTAGACACAGGAAATACTTTAAAGTCTGTAAAAGATAAATTATCTAAGATGAATCCTAAAAGTATAAAAAGTGCCGTTCTATTAAATAAACCTTCAAGAAGAGAAGCTGATGTTGATGCTGATTATGTTGGATTTACAATAGATGATTTATTTATAGTGGGATATGGTTTAAATTATGGCGATTATTATAGAAATGTTCCATATATTTATGCATATGTAGAGGATTCCAATGAAGAAATATAGGAAAAAAAATCTAAATGTCATGAGTGTAAATACACTTACGCTCATACTTTCAATAATTTTCCTAACAATTGGTTTTAATATTCAAGAAAAATATAGCTTTTTTGGCACTTTGATAACAGAGGTATTCATTGTGCTTTTGCCAGCGCTATTAATTGCAAAGACTGGCAACTTTAAAGAAGTATTAAAACTAAAGAAAACGTCAGTATCTAATATTTTATTTTCTATTTTAGTGGTAATTTTGGCATATCCAATCATACTTCTGTTAAATGGAATATTCTTAAGTCTTCTTTCTAATTTCATTGAATATAAAAATTATCCAATGGAGATAATGCTTCAAAATGTTCCAATCTTTAATTATTTAATTTTCATGTGCATTGTGCCTGCAATTTGCGAAGAGATATTTTTTAGGGGAACTCTTACAAATGCATACAGCATTTATGGCAGCAGATTTGCAATTGCAATGTCTGCTATAGTTTTTGCACTATTTCACTTTGACATCCAAAATTTTGTGGCACCGCTTTTGTTGGGACTTTTGTTTTCAACATTAATAGAGATTACTGATTCAATCTTTCCTGCAATGGTTGCTCACTTTATAAACAATGTAATTGCAGTTTTTACCGTAAGATATGTAAATGATGGTTTGTTTCAGTTTTTGTCCAAGACAAAAATATCTAGAGAGATAGGTTCTCTTCAATTATTTTTTATCATAATTCTAATAATTATTTCTATTTTTTCTGTAATATTAATTAGAATTATATTTAAAAAGATGAAGGAAAATTCTTCACAGAATAAGGATGTTAGGATTAGATATAGGGATGTAGAAGCAATAGACTTCTTTAATTTTGTGCCAATAATTGCGCTTGTAATTTTGTACTTTATTTACCACTATATAGTTTTTTAGGAGGATTTAAATGGATAATATTAAAAAAGCAGTAGATTTAATTTTAAACTCTAAGAAAGTTTTTGCACTTACGGGAGCAGGGATTTCTACTGATTCAGGAATCCCAGATTTTAGAAGTAGTGATGGTTACTATACAAAGATGGATCCTGCACTTGCTCTATCTAAAGATAGGCTGTTAAATCACCCTGAAATATTTTATAAAGAGGGATATAAAATTCTACTGGACTTAAACGACCAAAAGCCAAATGGGGGACACATTGCCTTAGCAAAGCTTGAAGAGATGGGATATATTGCAGGAGTTATCACTCAAAATATAGACAACCTTCACACAAAAGCTGGCAGCAAAAATGTCTACGAAGTTCACGGAGAAACACGCGGAATACACTGCATGAGTTGCGGGAAAGAATATGAATTTCCAGTTATGAGAGAAAAAGTTGAAAAGGGAGAAATACCTCCTCGCTGCGACAATTGTGGCGGAGTTTTAAGACCAAATGTAGTGATGTTTGGCGACATGATGCCCGATGATTTTAGTAGGGGAGCAGATGAGCTTAATGATACAGATACATTAATTGTAGTTGGTTCATCACTTACTGTTTCACCAGTAAACTTCTTGCCTAGTTATGTAGATCATTTGATAATAATTAACAATGATCCTACACCAATGGATAACAGGGCAGATGTAGTTATACACGAAAACTCAACAGAAGTATTGACAAAGATATTAGAGGAAATAGAAAACAGAAAATGATGTATGGAGATTTTGCATACATTTATGACAAATTGATGTATGATTTAGATTATGAAAAAATTTATGAATTCATAATGGCGACTTTGGATAAGAATAATTTAGAACCGTCTAATGTTTTGGAGATGGCAGTTGGAACTGGAAACTTGACGAAAAAAATTATAAAACACTTTAAAGTCGATGGATTCGATTTATCAACTGACATGCTGTCTGTGTGTCAAAACAAAATAAATAGTAGAAATTTAAGATTATTTCAGCAAAATATGGTTGATTTTAAAGCACCAAGCTCTTATGATGCCATATTTTGCGTTGGAGATTCACTAAATTATATTTTAGATAAAAGAGATGTCTATAGTGCTCTAAAATCTAGCTTTAACTATCTAAATGACGGTGGGATTTTTATATGTGATTTTAATACTATGTATAAATTTAAGTCTATTCCATCTGTGACAGTTGATGAAGTTGATGATATATTTTATGTTTGGGAAAATATTTTTGACGAAGATAGCCACATCAATACCTACGGTGTGAACTTTTTTGTCGAATATGAAGAAGATAAATATGAAAGATTTTATGAAGAGCACAGAGAGAGGGCATATACTTATCAGGAAATAAGTGAAATGTTGGAAGAAATAGGATTTAAAAATATTGAGTTCTTTGATGATTATGAAGAGAAGAAAATTGATGAAAGAACTTCGCGATATACAATTGTAGCAAGGAGATAATTTTGGGATATATTTTAAGAGCTATTGATAAAAGCGAACAGATAAAAATATCAGTTGCAATAACAACTGATGTTGTACAAGAAGCAAGTACTATACACAACACATCTAAAACTGCATCTGCAGCACTTGGAAGAGTTCTAACAGCAGCTGCAATAATGGGTTCGTGGCAAAAAAATGAAAAAGATTCACTCACTATAACAATTAATGGAAATGGACCTAGTGGTAGAGTTGTTGCAACTTGTAAAAACGACGGTTTTGTAAAAGGATTTATGACAAATCCTTCTGCAGATTTGCCAGTTAGAGAAAGTGATGGAAAACTCGACGTCTCAGGAATAATTGGCCAAGGCGATATGACAATAGTAATGGATGTTGGACTAAAAAAACCTTATTCTGGTACTGTAAATTTAGTAACTGGTGAAATTGCAGAAGACCTTGCGGCATACTTTTTGCAGTCTGATCAAATACCATCTGCAGTTGGACTTGGGGTTTTAGTTGATACTGATTATTCTATTAAAGCTGCTGGCGGTTTTATAATTCAACTTATGCCAGGAGCAGAAGATGAACAAATTGATAAGCTAGAGGAAAATTTATCAAAGCTTGATGGAATTACTTCATTAATTGAAAAGTGTAATGGAGATGGTGAAAAGATTCTTGAAATCTTAATGGAAGGTTTTGACGTTAAGATTTTAGAAAAGAGAGATGTTTTCTACAGATGTGACTGTTCAAGAGAAAAAGTAATTGATGCAATAGTTTCAATTGGACCAGAGGAGATAGAAAATATTTTAGTAGAAGATAAAAAGGCAGATGTTACTTGCCATTTCTGCAACGCACATTATCACTTTGATGAAGATGATTTACAAGATATGCTTGATAAAGCAAAAGAAATAAATTCATAATTTTTTTAAAGTTCTTATCTAAAACTCCTACTGCAATTTGAAAAACTTATTGCAATGGGAGTTTTTTATAGGCTTATGTAAAATTAAATCACATAAATGAAAATTTTTATTAGTTTACGATATTTACTTATGATATACTTGTATGAGAAAAGAAGGGGGATTTTATGGAGCAAAATATCTATTTAGATAAAGAGCGACTTGAAAAGTCCAAAAATTTGACAGATAGCTTGGGAGAGTCTCTTCAAGTTAATGAATTAAAAGAAAAAGTTAGCGAGTTAAATAAAAAACAAATGGAACCGGAGTTTTGGGATGACAACGACGCAGCTCAAAAAGTAATTAACGAAACTAACTCTTACCAAAAAGTAATAGATCAATACACTGAACTTAAAACTTCCATAACAGATGCAGAGGACCTAATAACACTTATGGATCTAGAAGAAGATTATTCTTCTTATGATGAATTTAAAAGTTTGGTAGATGAAATAGAAAAGAAAGCTGACGAATTTAAATTAAATACACTTTTAAATGGAGAATATGATTCTCACAACGCAATTCTTTCAATACATGCAGGTGCCGGCGGAACAGAAGCTCAAGACTGGGCGAGCATGCTACTAAGAATGTATACAAGATATGCTGAAAATAAAGGATTTAAAATTGAAACTTTAGATATGTTAAAAGAAGACGAGGCGGGAATAAAATCAGCAACACTTAAAATATCTGGAGACAAAGCCTATGGATATTTAAAGGGAGAGAAGGGTGTTCATAGATTAGTTAGAATTTCACCTTTTGATGCTAACAAGAGACGTCACACATCTTTTTCATCTGTAGATGTTTTCCCTGAACTTGATGATGATACTGAAATTGAAATCAAAGATGACGAACTAAAAATTGACACATATAGATCATCTGGAGCAGGTGGACAACACGTAAATACAACAGATTCTGCTGTTAGAATTACACACATTCCAACGGGAGTAGTTGTGCAGTGCCAAAACGAGCGTAGCCAAATTCAAAATAGAGAAAAATCTATGAGTATGTTAAAGGCAAAGCTAATCGCACTTGCAGAAGAAGAAAAGAAAGAAAAAATCGAAGACCTTCAAGGCAACTATTCACAAATTGCTTGGGGTTCACAAATTAGATCATATGTATTCCAACCATATACAATGGTTAAAGATCACAGGACGAATGTTGAAGTTGGCGATGTAGAGAGAGTAATGGATGGAGATTTAGATCAATTTATCTATGCTTATTTACAAGAAAAAGCAACAGAATAAGGAGTAATTATGGCAAAAGATGTAATAATAGCTTTGGATTTTCCAAGTAAAGAGAAGGCTCTTACTTTTTTAGACAAATTTGAAGGAGAAGAGGCCTATGTAAAAATTGGCATGGAACTTTTTTATAAAGAAGGACCAGAAATTGTTCGCGAAATCAAAAAGCGTGGACACAAGATTTTTTTAGATTTAAAAATTCACGACATTCCAAATACTTGCATAGGTGCGACAAAATCACTTTTAAATCTTGATGTGGACATGATTAATTATCATGCTGCAGGTGGTTACAATATGCTATCTGGTGCAAAAGGTGCAATAGATGAGTCAGGCAAAGATGTAATAAGTCTTGCCGTAACAATGCTTACATCAACTGATGAAGACATTATGCATGATGAGCTTAAAATAGATAGCTCTCTTAACTTAGAAGAAGTAGTTTTATCTTATGCAGAGCTTACTAAAAAAAGCGGACTTAGTGGAATAGTTTGCTCAGCTCTTGAAGTACCAAAGATAAAAGAAAAACTTGGAGAAGACTTTGTAACAGTTACTCCAGGAATTAGAAAAGTAAAGAATGCTTCTGATGACCAAAAAAGAGTTGTTACTCCAAAAGAAGCTCGTGAACTTGGTTCTGACTATATTGTTGTTGGAAGACCAATAACAAAAGCAGATGATCCAGTAAAAGAATATAAAGAAATTAAAAAAGAATTTTTGGGGGAATAATATGAAAAATATTGCAAAAATACTTTTAGATATTAAAGCTGTTACTCTTTCACCAGATGATCCATACACTTGGGCATCAGGAATTAAATCTCCAATTTACTGTGACAATAGACTTATTCTATCTTATCCAGAAGAGAGAAAAATTGTCGAAGACTCACTTTCAGAAATTATTAAGAATAAATTTCCTGATGTTAATTATATAATGGGAACAGCAACTGCTGGGATTTCTCACGCAGCATTAATAGCAGAAAGATTAAATCTACCTATGGGTTATGTTAGAAGTTCTAATAAAGACCACGGAAAACAAAATAAAATTGAAGGTAAAAAAATAGATGGAGCTAAAGTTGTTGTAATAGAAGATTTATTTTCAACAGCTGGATCATCTATAGAAGCTGCAAAAGCTCTTGAATCTGAAGGATATGAAGTACTTGGAATTATAAGTATTTTTACTTACAACCTAGACTCTGCCAAAGAAAACTTTGAAAGAGAAAATTATGCTCACGATTCACTTACAAACTTAGATGAGCTTATAGAAATTGCTGTTGAGACTAATTACATTACGAAGGAGCAGTCTGTAAAGCTAAAGAACTTCCAAAAAAATCCGAATGATAGCTCTTGGATGAATTAAATTTTATTTTTTGGAGTAAAAGTACTTTTATTCCATGCGATTAATGGAAAATTTTTAATAAGTATGTATAATAAAATTATCAGAAGTTTTTCTGATAATTTTTTGTGCGTATAGACTTGATTTTAAATTGGACTATTGTTAACTTTTATTTTATAATAATAGACAATAATATTTGATTGAGGCGAAAAATTGATTGAAATAAAAAACTTATCATTTAAATATGATACAGAAGATGAAAATGCTAAACAAATAATTAAAGATGTTGATTTAAATATCTACGAGGGAGACTTTATTGCACTCCTAGGACACAATGGTTCGGGCAAATCAACGCTTGCGAAACTAATTAATGGACTATTAGTTCCACAGGAGGGTGATGTTTTAGTAGACGGTTTAAATACTCGCTCCGATGAAACTATTTGGGACATAAGAGCTGTTGCTGGAATGGTATTTCAAAATCCAGACAACCAACTTGTAGCAACTGTAGTAGAAGATGAAGTTGCCTTTGGACCTGAAAACCTAGGACTTGACCCCAAAGAGATAAGAAAAAGAGTTGATGATTCGTTAGAAATTGTCGATATGAGCGAGTTTAAAAGGCATGCTCCTCATCTACTTAGTGGTGGGCAAAAGCAAAGAGTTGCAATAGCGGGAATACTTGCAATGTCACCAAAATATATTATTTTAGATGAGCCAACGGCAATGCTTGACCCAAGCGGTAGAAAAGAAGTTATTGACACTTTAATTAAGTTAAATCGTGAACAAAATAAGACAATAATACTCATCACCCATTACATGGAAGAGGCAGCCCTAAGCGACAGGCTCGTAATAATGGAAGATGGGGAAATAATATTACAGGGAAAACCTCGTGATGTATTTTCAAATGTTGATGAGATTAAGAAACTGGGTCTTGATGTTCCACAAGTTACAGACCTAGCAAACGAACTTAAAAAAGATGGACTTGATGTTTCCACAAAAATTTTAAATATTGATGAGATGGTTGATGAGATATGTCACTTATAGAAATTGAAAATCTAACACATGTCTATGGCGAGGGCACTCCTTTTGAAAAGACTGCCATAAGAGATGTAAATTTAAAAATTGAAGAAAACGAATTTATCGGTCTCATCGGTCACACTGGTTCAGGCAAATCTACTTTGATTCAGCATCTAAATGGACTCTTAAAGCCTACAATGGGAAGCATCACAATTGATGGGACAAAGATTGACAAAAATTCCAGCAATTTAACAGAGCTTAGAAAAAATATTGGACTTGTATTTCAATATCCAGAGTACCAACTTTTTGAAGAAACTGTAGAAAAAGACATAGCCTTTGGCCCAAAAAATTTGGGACTTAAGGAAGATGAAGTAAAAGAAAGAGTACAAAACGCAATGGAGTCTGTTGGACTTGATTTTTATAAGTTTAGAGACAAGTCGCCTTTCGAACTTTCAGGAGGTTTAAAGAGAAGAGTTGCCATAGCTGGAGTGCTTGCAATGAATCCAAAGGTTTTAATTCTTGATGAGCCCACAGCTGGACTTGATCCAAGAGGTCGAGATGAAATTCTAAGTGAAGTTTCAAATATTCACAAAAAACAAAATATGACAATAATTCTTGTCTCTCACTCTATGGAAGATATGGCAAAAATTGCCAAGAGGCTTATTGTAATGGATAAGGGCACTGTCTTTATGGACTCTTCACCGAGAGAAGTATTTAAAAGGGAAGAGGAATTAAAGTCAGTTGGTCTTGGGATTCCACAAATTACTTCATTTATGAGAGTACTTAAGAAAAAAGGTTTTGATGTAAATGATGATTGTATTACAGTGGATGAAGCAAAAGAATCTATTGAAAAATATTTAAGGAGCAGAAGCGATGTTTAAAGATATAACAATTGGCCAATATTTTCCTGGAGATTCTGCCGTTCATAAATATGATCCAAGATTAAAAATAGTTACAATGATTTTATTTATTGTTTCACTATTCTTCATTAAGTCCATGCTTTTGTACATTCCTATTGTCATATACTTAATTTTAATAATTTCTGTGGCAAAATTACCACTGAAGATGGTATTAAAAGGACTTAGACCACTGCGCTGGATTATTTTAATAACATTTATAGTAAATTTAATCTTCACTCCAGGCGAAGAAATCTACAGTATTTGGAAAATTTCAATAACAGATCAAGGTTTAAATACTGCTCTTTTAATGGGCATAAGGCTTATACTTTTAGTCCTTGGAACAAGTTTACTTACTTATACAACTTCACCAATTGAACTTACAGATGGAATTGAGTCACTTTTAAATCCACTAAGAAAAATTGGAGTTCCAAGTCATGAGATAGCTATGATGATGACAATTGCTCTAAGATTTATTCCAACTTTAATTGAAGAGACAGATAAAATAATTAAGGCGCAAATGGCAAGAGGTGCAGATTTTGAATCTGGAAACTTAATGAAGCGAGCAAAAAATTTAGTTCCGCTATTGGTTCCGTTATTCATAAACTCCTTTAGACGTGCAGAAGAATTAGCTACAGCTATGGAGGCACGTTGCTATCGCGGTGGAGATGGAAGAACGAAAATGAACGAACCTAAAATTGTAACATCAGACATATTTATGTTCGTTGGCAATTTGGCATTTTATTTAGTAATTATTTTGGTTTCAAGAGTATGAAAAATATTTTATTAAAAGTAACTTACGATGGAACAAATTTTTTTGGATTTCAAAGCCAACCTGACAAGAGAACTGTAGAGGGCGTGTTGTCTCAAGGAATTAGAGATACGGTAAAAGAAGATACAAAAATATTTTATGCAGGAAGAACTGATAGAGGAGTGCATGCGCTAGGCCAATATGCAAATTTTAAAAGTGACACTACAATCGACATTGGGAATTTGCCAAAGGTCATAAATTTTCACTTGCCTAAAGATGTATCAGTTATAGAAGCAAAGTTTGTGGAAGATGATTTTCACGCTAGATTTTCTGCAAAAAAGAAAAAATATAGATATATAGTTCACAGATCTAGGTATAGAAACGCCCTTCTCTACAACAGAGTGTATGAATATCCTTTCGATTTAAATGTAGATGCGATGAGAAAATCAATGGTTCATCTCTTGGGAGAACATGACTATAATTCTTTTATGGGAAGAAACGCAATAGTTAAAGACACAATAAGGTCAATCGATTCAATTGAAATTATTGAAAAAGACGACTTTTTATATTTTGACTTTGTGGGGAAATCTTTTTTAAAAAATATGATTAGAATAATTGTTGGAACAGTTCTAGAGATTGGAGAAGGAAAATACAGTGAACTTCACATGAAGGAAGTTCTTGATATGAGAAATAGAAAAGCAGCAGGACCTACAGCGCCAAGTTGTGGGCTCTACTTATTAGATGTAAAATATTAGTGCAATTAATTTTGCACTTTTTTTGTGCTTTTAAATTGCACTAAGTGTGATAAAATTAAATAAAAACTTTGGGGGTATTTGATGTTAATTAAAAATGGCAGGGTCATAAACCCAGCAAATAATCTTGATGAAGTTTGTGACATTTATATAGAAGATGGAAAAATTAAAAAAATTTCAAAAAATATAAATATAGATGATGAGGAAATAATTGATGCAAGTGGAAAAGTTGTAGTTCCAGGACTAATTGATGTGCACGTTCACTTTAGAGACCCAGGTCAAACTCATAAAGAGGATTTGGTTACAGGTTCAAACGCTGCTGTTGCTGGAGGTTTTACTACTGTAGTTCAAATGGCAAATACTAGTCCAAAGATGGATAACGAAGACATTATAAAAGAATTTTATAAAAAAAGTAAAGACTTGCCGCTAAATGTTTATACAGTTTCAGCTCTTACAAAAAACTTTAACGACGCAGAACTTGTCGATATGGAAAAAAATAAAGAGGCAGGCGCCGTTGCTTTTACAGATGATGGAATTCCAAACAGAAATTCCAATTTGATTTTAAAAGCAATGTTAAAAGCTAAAGAGTTAGGTACTGTAATATCTTTTCACGAAGAAGATCCAAGTCTTATTAAACAAAATGGCATCAATCATTCAAAAGTATCAGATGAGCTAAAAATATTTGGCTCACCTACAATTGCAGAATCTTCCTTTATCGCAAGAGATGTTGCATTTGCCATATACACTGGTGCAAAGGTATGTGTACAGCACATTTCAACAGGTCTTGGAGTAGATTATATTAAATTTGGAAAAGAGCAGGGTGCAAATATCTATGCAGAAGTAACACCACATCATATAGCATTAAATGACAGTGCTGTTCTAGAATATGGAACTCTTGCAAAGATGAATCCGCCACTTAGAGATGAAAAAGATAGACTTAGAATTATTGAGGGAATAAAAGAAGGAACTATTGAGATAATTGCAACAGACCACGCTCCTCACAGCAAAGAAGAAAAGGAAAGAGAGATTACTAAAGCTCCATCAGGAATAACTGGACTTGAGACTTCTTTTTCAGTGTGCTATGAAAATTTAGTTAAAAATAAAGAAATCTCACTTTCTAAACTAATAGAACTCATGAGCTTAAATCCTGCAAAAATTTATGGATTAAATGGGGGAGATATTTCTGAAGGTAAAAACGCAGATATTGCAATAATTGATCTAGATGAAGAATATAAGTTAACGGAATTTAAATCTAAATCATCAAACACTCCATTTAAAAATAAGAACTTATTTGGAAAAATAAAATTTACAATTGTCGGTGGGAAAGTGGTTTATAAGGGATAAAAGTTTCAAAAAAGATACAAAGTTTAAGATATTCATCTATGCTTTAAAAATAATTTAATTTAGTGTATTATAAATTAAAGGTAGGTGAAATATTTGCAAATTTTTAATATTAAATTATTTAATTTCACAAATTTAAAAAATACCTTTAAGAGATTTCCTTTGGTAATTATTTCGGCAGCTCTGACATCTTTTTTCTTTATTATGAGCACTTATAATATGGGAAAGAGCACAGAAGATTTTTATCTGAAATTTGCCTTTTTAAGTCTATTTGCAATTTTTCTATTTGCATTTGTCAATTTATTTAACGAAGGACTTTTAAATTATTTTAATTTAAATAATTTGGAGAGGAACCACTTTTTTGCGATAATTTCTTATGCTTTGTGTCCTCCAATTTTATACGGAATATATGAATTAATAAATGATGATTTAGGGGTACTATATACTGTAGATGCCAAGTTTATATTTATTACATTCTTATTTACTTTAGTAGTTGGAACTTCGTTTATTGCAAAAGCTTATTATCACAAAGATTATGTCGCTTATTTTATGAAAATAATGACATCCTTTGTTGTTTCAAATATATATAGCGTAATAGTCTTTGCAGGTCTAAGTGCAATAGTTTTTGCTTTGGACAAATTATTTAAAATTAAGTTTGACTCAAATATTTATGTAAGATGTGCAATTTTGGTTTTCATATTATTTAATGTAATTACATTTTTATCTGATTTTCCAAAAACCAAAACTTCTTACACAGATTATAAATATCCGCTTCCATTTAGGATTTTATTAATATATATATTACTTCCTCTAGTAATAATATATACTGCTATCTTAATTGTGTATTTTGCAAAAAGCTTAATCCTTTGGGAAATTCCACAAGGAATTATAGTAAATCTAGTTATATGGTTTTCAATTTTTTGCGTATTTTATTTGTTTTTCATATCACGAATTGAGACAAATAATTTCCTAAATAAATTTAAAAAAGTTTTTCCATTTTTTATTTTTCCGCTTCTTGCAATGATGTATTTTGCACTAATCATTAGGATTAATGAATATGGAATGACTGAAAATAGATACCTAGTATTTGCATTTGGAATATGGATATTTTTATCCATGATCTATTTTATATTGTATCGCGACAATTCAAACATCACTATTCCGATACTACTTTGCATAATACTTCTTTGCACATCTATTGGACCAATTTCAGCTACAAGATTAACTGAAAAATCTCAAAAAAATAGATTTGTAGATGTATTAAAGAGAAATAATATGATTAGTGGTGACAAAATAATTCCAAATCCTGATATAAGTAGTGATGATAAAAAATTAATTACTGGAATACTGCAATTTATGGATAGTGGAAACAGATTAAATAAGCTTGGATATTTGCCAGACAATTTTAAATATTCTGATGAAAGTGTCACACAAGTTTTTGGGTTCGACACAACTGGACTTTATTCAGATGTTTATCTTGGATATATGTTAAATGAAGACTATAATCCAAAGAACCCAGCAGAACTTGAACCACTAGATATTGAAGGTTACAAGTCAATGGTTGTTGTAGATATTTCTTCAGACGATACAATCTATAGCGATTATAAATTCGTAAGGAAAGAAACAAAAATTGATATATACGAAACTTATCCCGACAACAGCGACAAGTTTAAAAAGATTTACACAATTGATTTAAGAGAGCTTAAAGATAAGCTAAAAGCGTTGAGGAAAAATGAAAATAATATTAAACCAGACGATCTATCAATTGTATTTGCAGAACACAAAATAATCTTTACAAATTTGTATTTTCCAAATGATGATAATTTTAATGATGTGTATATTAGTTTTTATTTAATGAGGTCATAAATGTATTATTTAAGTTTTGAAAATGATGTTTTTATTGATGAAAATTTAGATCTTAGATATATAGAAGATCTTCTAAGAATTTATTTAAATAAAACGGACTCTTATGAGATTAAAATCTTAAAAGAGAATAAGAGTATGGAAGGTCCCGTTGAGGAGTTTGCAGTATATTCTAGCGAAAATGCTTATGAGTATATCTTCCAGGGAATTATTGATGATGAATTTAAAGAAATGCTACTTGCAAATTTAATTGGCGAGAATGCCCTTAAATTCTTTGGTATATCTCTCTTTAACGATGGCAAGCTTTTATTTGAATCTATAAATTATGGAAGTGAAATATATATTTTTGGATTCGATGAACACAGCGTAGTAGATTTTTCTAAAGAGCTTGAAGAGCTTTATGGAATAAAAGAGATAAATGTATATGTTGAAGATGAAGAAGATGATGATCATAATCATAATCATGAAGATGGAGGACATCATCATAATCACGGACATAATCATTAACAAAAAGCACATTGCTAATATAGCAATGTGCTAATTTTTTTATCATTTTATATTACTTCAGATATTGCCATACTAACTGTTGGGATTAGTTGTTTCTTTCTAGAGAGAAGTCCTTCAGAAATAAATCTATTATTATTTATTTCTTTTCCAAATTTTCTTGCTATGGCTTCTTCAAATTCACCTATAACTATTACTTCAGACACTTCTCTAAAAATATCAGTAATCATCAAAATAAATGTGTCACATAAATTTTTATCAAGTGCACTTCTCATGGACTCTTTGAGTTCATCTTCAATATTTTTGATACTGTCTAGATCCATTGTAAAAATTTGACAAACCCTTACGTGTTTATTTTCAATTGAAAAATCTTTTACATCACTCTTTAAAAGTTCATCAGCTTTTCGCCCTTCGAGACTTGTACCAGCTTTAAACATCTGCATAGCAAATTCTTCAACATCAATTGCTGCAATTTTTCTCATTTTTTCCAAGATGTACTTGTCAGTATCTGTTGCAGTTGGTGATTTAAATAAAAGTGTATCAGAAATAATGGCAGCGCATAAAAGACCTGCTGTCTCTCTTGAAGGTTTTATTCCATTTTCAAAAAACATTTCAGATACAATAGTGGCAGTTGAGCCAACTGGTTCGTTTCTAAAATGAATTGGATTAGCAGTTATGATGTTTGCGATCCTGTGGTGGTCAATTATTTGAACAATTTCTGCAGTTTCAATATCTTCAATGGACTGATTTTTTTCGTTGTGATCGACTAAAATTAATTTTTTTCTATCGCGAGAAATCAAATGATATCTAGAAATATTTCCTATAACTTGTCCCTTGGAATCTAGTACGGGGTATGATCTAAATCTAGACTGACTCATCTTGTCGCGAACTTCGTCAATGGGATCATCTTTATGAAAGACTACTAAATCATTTTTAGTCATTACATATTCTACTGGCACAGATTGTGGCAAAATTCTTGCAACCATAAAAGTTGATAAACCTGTAGAGATTACTGCAACATTGTGTTTTTTAGCAAGCTCTAAAATATCATCATCAATTTCTGTTGAGATTGTAAGAATCATAAGAGAAATATCGCTTTTTATAACTGAGGCTTGATCATCTTTGTCATCGCCAACGATTACTATGTCGCCTTCTTTAATTAAATTTTGATTTTTTATTGCCTTAACAGCCATCTTCCCGTCCATTGGTCTCATGTTTTTAGGTTTATAAATTATTTTTGCTCTAAGTACTTCTAAAATATTTTCAAAAGTCGTATTGGATCTTCCGATAATTGAGTCGTCCCAAATTTCCATGTAAGTTGATGCAATGTTAGAAAGAGAGACAATTCCAATAAGTTTATCGGAGTCATTTACAACAGGAAGTGAATTAATATTATTTTTTTGAATTAATTCCATTGCACTTGCCATGCTAATGCCTGGACTTACGCAATAAGCTGGGTCAATGTCAAGGTCATGAACCTGCGGCTTAATAGATGTCTTTAAGCGCGGCGGTTTTACTCCAAAATAATCGAGAACAAATTGTGTTTCTTTATTAATATTTCCAAGGCGTATTGCCTCAGTGTCATCTCCCATTTTGTTTTTTAACTCAGACAGTGCGAGAGCTGAACAAATACTATCTGTATCAGGATTTTTGTGTCCTGTTATATAAATTTTATTTTTCATTAGGACCTCCAATTTCAATTAAATTATAACATAGTTTCTCCTTAAACATTGTATTTATATGGCCTTATGATATATAATTTATAGAGATTATGAATATTATAATAGTTGGAGCAGGACCAGCTGGAATGGTAACTGCTATAAAAGCAAAAAATAAAAACAACAGGGTTATTTTAATAGAAAAAAATGATCGCATAGGGAAGAAACTTTTAGCAACTGGTAATGGAAGATGTAATTATACAAACTTAAACTTATCCTGCAAAAATTATTCTAACGGCGACTTTGTAAAAGAAACCCTGGAAGAATTTAATAACGAAGATTTAATTAATTTTTTTAAAGTTTTAGGTCTTGAGTCCACAACAGACGGCAACAGAGTTTATCCAATTACTCTTAAGGCCAATACAGTGCTTAATATGTTAATGTATTGGTTAGATAAGAAAAATGTTGAAATAATGACTTCTACAGAAGTTAAATCATTTCATAAAGTTCGCGATGAATTCGTAGTAGAAACCAATAATGGAGACTTTAAATGCGACAAATTGGTTTGTGCGTTTGGGGCAAATTCCATGCCATCAAGTGGATCTGATGGAACGGCTTTTAAAATTTTAAGAGAACATGGACATTCTATTACAGAACTTTTTCCGGCGCTAACTCAACTTAAGCTAGACTCAAAATATTTAAAGCACTTAAGTGGAGTTAAAGTTATTGGCGAGGTAAAACTTTTAAGAGGTGAAGAAGTTATAGACAGGCGAAGAGGCGACTTACTTTTTACAAATTATGGAATAAGTGGTCCTCCGATTTTAGATTTATCTGTCAATGCGCGAAAGAATGATATTATAGAGGTTCCACTTATTAATAATATAGATAAAAATATTAAAGACATGCTCTATTCTAGATTTTATATGTTTCAAGATTTTTCTCTAGAATATTTTTTAATGGGACTTGTAGACAAGAAATTTATTCATTATATAGTGGATAATTTAGACTTAGATAAAAACTTAGCAATTAGTTCTTTAAACATAAAAGATTTTGATAAAATTGTCAATTTACTTTTAAGTTCTAGATTTGTAGTTACAGGTAATACTGGCTTTAAAAATTCACAGGTAACTCGCGGAGGAGTATCACTTAATGAAGTGAATTCTTCTGATTACTCATCAAAGAAAGTAAAAGATCTTTATATAATTGGTGAGGCTCTTGATATTGATGGCGATTGCGGTGGATATAATTTACACTTTGCAATAGCTTGTGGCTACAGATTGGGATTAAAATTTTCTATTTAAAAAAACTACATTAATGTGGTATTATTAAGGGGGACATATGTTTTACTTACAAAATAAATCGAAAGAATTTGGAAAAATTTCTGTTGGCATCGTTGGGACAGGCTTAATGGGTACTTCGCTTTTTTGTAAAATAGTAGAAAATGACAGTTTTTCTGCATCTGTACTAGCTGGTAGAAATGAAAAGACACTTTTTAAAGCTGTTGAGATTGCAGGAATAAAAGATGACGAATATATATTTACAAATGACATAGAAGAGGCAAAAGAGGCACTTAAAAATAATCTTCATGTACTGACAAATGATATTTATTTTGCAGCAAGCATTACTGATGTTGTTGTTGACTGCACAGGGGATACTGAAGTTGGCACACTTCTATCTTTAAAGGCGATTGAAGAAAAAGTTAATATTGTAAGTTTAAATGTCGAAATGGACGCAACTGTTGGTCCATATTTAAAAAAACTTGCCGATGATGCGGGCATTGTATATTCAGGTTCAGCAGGAGATGAACCAGGTGCGATACTCGATATATATGAATTTGCTATAAATTGTGGCTTTGAAGTTTTAGTTTTGGGAAAGGGCAAAAACAATAAGCTTGATAATTATGCTTCTCCAGATGACTTAGAAGATGATGCTAAGAAAAAGGGAGTTAATAGCAGAATGCTTACTTCTTTTGTAGATGGAACTAACACTATGTTTGAGCTTAATGCAGTTTGCAATGCAACGGGATTTGTACCAGATGTTTCAGGATGTCACTTCATAGACACAAATCCAAAAAATATAGCAGAGGATTTTAAGTTAAAATCAGAAGGTGGTATACTAAATTCTTACAAAGTTGTAGACTTTGCCACAGGAATTGCTCCAGGAGTCTTTGCAGTTGTAAGAGATAAAAATAATTTTATAACAGATGAAATGAAATACTTATCTATGGGAGAAGGTCCAAATTTCTCAATATATAGACCTTACCACTTAACTAGTCTTGAGACTCCTCAGTCAATTATAAGAGCTGTAGTATTAGGCGATTCAACTATAGCACCTGTGGGTGGACCTGTAGCAGAGACAATTGCCATAGCAAAAAGAGATATCAAAAAAGGAGAAAGTTTTGATTCCATTGGCGGCTATATGATTTTTGGAAGACTTGTTACAAGTAAAGTTAAAAGAAGCGGAAATCATGTTCCTATAGGAATTATAACTAAGGGATCTGTTGCAAAAAGAGATATTAAAAAGGGAACAGCTTTAACTTATGAAGATATTAATTTAAATGAAGACTCAGAAATTGTCAGAATCAGAAAGTTGCAAGATGAATTCTTTTACTAATTGACAGTGATAAAAAAATAGTATAGAATAGGTGATAAAATGAGAATAACACAAGAAACGGACTATGCTTTTAGGATTGTTAGCTACTTAGCTAAACACGAAAACGAAGTCGTTGGTGCTCCAAAAATTGCAGATGCTGAGCAAGTCACTGAAAGGTTTACTTTAAGAATACTTAGAAAATTAAATCTTGCAGGCATAACAGATGCAAAAAGGGGAGCCAAGGGCGGATATTATTTGAAAAAACCAAAAGAAGAAGTTACTCTTTACGATATTGTAGAAGCTGTTGATGGACCTATTGAAATCAATAAATGTCTTAGCAAGGACGACCAATATTGTAACAGATATAATAAAAATGGTATAGAAAATTGCAAGTTCCACAATACTTTGTGTGGTTTCCAAAATGAAGTTATTGACTTGTTTAAGAGCAAGACAATAGATCAATTTATATAAAAAATTTTGAAAAGGACGTTGCGGTCTAAAAAACTTTAGAGAGCAGTTGGTTGGTGTAAAACTGTGTTTTATTTCGCAAAGATCACCTTGGAATTTAAAGACTAAAAATCTTTACGGTAATTACGTTATAATTTTAAGTGATAGGAACCTATAATTAGGGTGGTACCGCGGTAATTTCGTCCCTTCTCGAGAGAGAGGGGATTTTTTATTTTATATGAGGAGATAATATGAACAAATTTAAAGATTTATCCAAAGTAAGCGTCAGCGAGCGCGAATCTAAAATTTCAGAGTTCTGGGATGAAATAGATCTACTTCACAAATCAGTTGAAAGTAGAGAGGGAGGAAAAAATTATATATTCTATGAAGGACCTCCAACAGCTAATGGAAAACCTGGAATTCACCACGTAATGGCAAGAACACTTAAAGACTTAACTTGTAGATATCACACAATGCTTGGCTATAAAGTAAATAGAAAAGCTGGCTGGGATACTCACGGACTTCCTGTTGAAATAGAAGTAGAAAAGAAATTAGATCTTCACAACAAACAAGACATTGAAAAATACGGAGTAGAAAATTTCAACAAAAAGTGTAAAGAATCTGTATTTGAATATGAAAAAGAATGGCGTGTTCTTACAAGACGAATGGGCTATTTAATCGACTTAGATGATCCATACATCACACTTGATAATAATTACATCGAATCAGTATGGCATATACTTAATAAAATGTTTGAAGACGGACTAGTTTATGAGGGACACAAAATTGTTCCATATTGCCCAAGATGCGGAACTGGTCTTGCATCACACGAAGTTGCACAAGGATATGAAGATATTAAGACTACTACTGCAACTTGTAAGTTCAAAGTAAAAGGTAAAGACAACGAATACTTCTTGGCATGGACAACAACTCCATGGACTCTTCCATCAAATATCGCTCTTGCAGTAAATCCAAATGTAGATTATATAAAGGCAAAGCTTGATGATGGCAACTACTATTATGTAGCTGAGTCTCTTGCAAAAGATGTTTTTAAAGACAAAGAATATGAAGTAGTAGAAAAAATGCAAGGTAAAGATTTGGAATACATGGAGTATGAACAACTTCTTCCATTCCTAACACCTGACAAAAAAGCATTTTATGTTGTAACTGCAGATTATGTAACTACTGAAGATGGTACTGGTATAGTTCACACAGCACCTGCTTTTGGTGAAGATGACTATCAAACTGGAAGGAGATATTCTCTTCCAATGTTAAAACCAGTTGATGAGGAAGGTAAATTTACAGATACACCATGGAAGGGTCAATTTGTAATTGATGCTGACCACGATATTTTACATTATCTAATCGACAATGATTTGCTATTTTCTAAACAAAAAATAAACCACAATTATCCACACTGCTGGAGATGTCACACACCACTAATTTATTATGCTCATCCATCTTGGTACATTGAAGTTACTAAATTTAAAGATAAATTGATTGAAAATAATAATGGAGTAAACTGGTTCCCTGACTATGTTGGTGAAAAGAGATTTGGAAACTGGCTAGAAAATTTAAATGACTGGGCAATTTCAAGATCTAGATACTGGGGAACACCACTTCCAATTTGGAAATGTGAATGTGGACACACTGAATCAGTTGGATCCATTGAAGAACTTAGAAATAAAGCAATAGAAGATGTACCAGAAGATGTTGAACTTCACAGACCTTATGTTGATGACATTCATCTTAGATGTCCAGAGTGTGGCAAAGAAATGACAAGAGAGCCAGATGTAGTTGATGTTTGGTTTGACTCTGGTTCAATGCCTTTTGCACAATGGCACTATCCATTTGAAAATAAAGACAACTTTGATGATTTATTTCCAGCGGATTTCATTTGTGAAGGGATCGACCAAACTAGAGGATGGTTCTACTCACTTATTGCCATTTCAACTTATATGACAGGCAAGAGTCCATATAAAAATGTTTTGGTAAATGACTTAATCCTCGATAAAGAAGGCAAGAAGATGTCGAAGTCAAGAGGAAACACTGTTTCTCCTTTTGAACTATTCGACAAATACGGCGCCGATGTTGTCAGATGGTATTTACTCTATGTTTCACCACCATGGGCTCCAACTAAATTTGACGAAGATGGACTTAGAGAAATTGAATCAAAATTCTTTAGATCTCTTAAAAATATTTATAACTTCTTCAGTCTATATGCTAACACTGACGAAATTGATCCAAGAACTTATGAAGTTAAGTATGAAGATTTAGAAGAAATCGACAAGTGGTTGCTTTCAAAATACAACAGACTTATTAAAACTGTAAGAGAAGATATGGAAGTATTTGAACTTACAAAAGTTGTAAGAGAAATTCAAGAATTTGTAATAGAAGATATTTCTAACTGGTATATCAGAAGAAATAGAAGAAGATTCTGGAAAACTGATAAAGATGACACTAAACTTGCAGTTTATAAAACAACATACGACGTACTTGTTGGACTTTCAAAAATAATTGCACCATTTGTGCCATTTATCGCAGAAGAACTTTATAAATCACTTACAGATGGCGAGTCAGTTCACCTAGTTGATTATCCAGAATGTGACGAGTCCAAAATAAACGACAAAGTAGAAGAAAAAATGGACCTTGTAAGAGACCTTGTAACTTTAGGTAGAGCGTCAAGAGAAGAGGCAAGAATAAAGGTTAGACAACCTCTTAGTGAAGTAATTATCGACGGTAAATATAAAGAAATAATCGATGATTTATCTCCTCTAATCGAAGAAGAGCTAAATGTTAAGAAAGTTGTATTCGAAGATGATTTATCTAAATACATGGACTTTGAACTAAAGCCAAACTTCAGAGTATGCGGAAGTATTTTAGGACCAAAGGTTAAGGACTTTGGAAAAGTTTTAAAAGAAGTCGACACTAAAAAACTTCTAGATGAACTAAATGAAGGTTCTGTAACTTTAGAACTTAACGGTGAAGCTACTGAGATAGAAAAAGATTATGTTCAAGTTAATATCAAGGCAAAAGAAGGATTCGACGTAAAGATGGAAAATAATCTTTTCGTTATACTTGATACTGAACTTAATCAAGAACTTTTAGATGAAGGATATGTAAGGGAATTTGTATCTAAGATACAACAACTTAGAAAGAAATTAGACCTAGATATTCTCGATAATATCGAAATTAAATTCACTGCAGATGATGAAGTTAAAAAAGCATTAAATGAAAACTTAGACTTTATAAAGACAGAAACATTAGCTACATCAATTACAGAAGAAGATTTAAAATCTGATGCTGAAGATTTAAACGGTCACGAAGTTAAAATAGAAATTAATAAATTATAATATAAATTTTGGCGCAAATTTTACCAAAATTTAAGATAAAGCCCGAGATTTTCTTGGGCTTTTATTGTTTAAGATAAGCATCTTTGATACTTAATGTAAAAGTTCTTAGGTGGTTTGTCTTTATTATGGAGAAATTTATGGAACTTAATGAAACACAAAAATTAGCTGTAAATTCAATAGATAAAGATATAAATTTAATAGCTGGAGCAGGCACGGGCAAGACCAGAGTTTTAACTTCAAGATTTGTAAAAATTATTTTAGAAACTAAAAATGTCGATAGAATTCTTGCAATCACTTTTACAAAAAAAGCAGCTGAAGAGATGAACTCTAGAATTTCCGATGAACTTGTTAAAATGGGAATAGATTTTAGCGAAGAAGAACTAAATGTTAAAACCATACATTCATTTTGCCAAGAATTAATTACTGAGAATGCGAATTTACTCGATATAAATCCGCGATTTGAAATAATAGAAGAAGAGAGTGCAGATGAGCTCCTAAGTGAGGCCATTAGGTTTGTGATGAAAAATTATGAACAAAAGGACTTTGAGAAGTATTTAGTTGACTTTAGATCGACTATATTTCAAGAAGAAAAAAATTTCAAAGCACTTTATTATGAATTTAAAAATAAAAATCTTGATTATGATGATATATTAAAAAAATCTTTAGAAATTAAAGAGAGTAAATACACAAAAGAAGATTTAATGGAAAAAGTATTATCT
>NZ_JBMNPQ010000023.1:0-21776 GCF_050943655.1 Peptoniphilus sp.
CTTATAAGTAATAGCCAAAAAATTTTAAGGAGTGATATTATGGCAAGAAATCTTAGAGGTAGAAATTTTTTAAAATTAATTGACTTTAGTTCAGAAGAAATTCGTTACTTACTTGAACTTTCAAAAGATTTTAAAGCTATGAAACGTGCAGGAGTTCCTCACAAATACTTAGAAGGAAAAAACATAGCACTTTTATTCGAAAAAACTTCTACTAGAACAAGATGTTCATTCGAAGTAGCTGGTTCAGATCTAGGAATGGGAGTTACTTATCTTGATCCACAAGGATCACAAATGGGCCACAAAGAATCTATCGCCGATACTGCAAGAGTACTTGGAAGAATGTTTGATGGTATTGAATATCGTGGATTCTCTCAAGAAACTGTTGAAGAACTTGGCAAATATGCAGGCGTTCCAGTATGGAATGGTTTAACAGACGAGTGGCACCCAACTCAAATGTTGGCAGATATGCTTACAATTGAAGAACACTTCGGATACTTAAAGGGATTAAAATTTGTTTACATGGGCGATGCAAGAAATAATGTTGCAAATTCTCTAATGATCGTTTGTGCAAAACTTGGAGTTAACTTTGTTGCTTGCGCACCAGAAGAATTATTCCCTGAAGAAGGATTAGTTGAAATGGCAAAAGAACTTGCTGCTGAACATCACTGTACAGTTACACTTACATCTGATGTAAACGAAGGAACTAAAGATGCAGATGTACTTTACACTGACATTTGGGTTTCTATGGGAGAACCTGCAGAAATTTGGGAAAAGAGAATTTCTCTTCTAAAAGATTATCAAATCAACAAGAAAGCTATGGAAAATGCAAACGAAGAAGCTATCTTCTTACACTGCCTACCATCTTTCCACGACACAAAGACAAAAGTTGGACGCGAAATATTTGAAAAATTTGGCTTAGAAGAAATGGAAGTTACTGATGAAGTATTTGAATCTAAACAATCATTAGTATTTGACCAAGCTGAAAACAGAATGCACACAATTAAAGCAGTTATTTACGCAACTCTTTGCTAATTAAATAATTATTTAAACTTATTGGCGGGGGAAGTTAAGCTTCCCTTGCAATTAAAATTTCATAAGGAGATACATTATGGGTATTATCGATTTTATAGTAAAATTAACCAATACTTTTTGGGGATGGCCGATTCTTATTGTATTACTAGGTGGAGGTCTTCTAATTTGTTTTAGAACTGGTTTTGTGCAAATTAGATATTTACCATTTATCTTAAAGCAAACTTTTGGTAGGATGTTTTCTTCCAACGTAGGTGGCGAAGGTTCTGTAAGTCCTTTCCAAGCGGCAACAGCAGCACTTGCATCTTCAATTGGAGCAGCAAATATAGTTGTAGCACCATCTATTATTTTTACAGCAGGTCCAGGAGCAGTTTTTTGGATGTGGATTGCAGCAATCATAGGACAAGCTACAAAATTTAGTGAAATAGTACTTGGTATTAAATACCGTGAAAAGAACGAAGATGGAGAATATGTCGGTGGACCAGCTTATACATTTAAAAAAGGTATTGGCGGAACACTTGGTAAAGTAATGGGATTTTTAGTATCTTTCTTCTTTATGATAGAAATTTTACCATCAATAACTTTACAAACGATTTCAGCTGCAGCTCCTCTTGAACAACTTGGAATGTCAAGAATAGTTTCTGCTATTATAATTACAGTTTTAGTTGTACTAGTAGCTTACGGTGGAATTAAGAGAATTGCACAAGTTACAGAAAAAATGGTTCCAATTATGGCAGCTATTTATATCATCGCAGGTCTAATCGTTATCTTCATGCACATAGACAGAGTTCCAGCAGCATTTGGACTAATTATTGGCGGAGCATTTAATCCTAAGGCAGTAGCTGGTGGAGCAGCAGGCGCAGGAATATCAGCACTTATTCGTGCCGGTGCAGCTAGAGGATGTTACTCTAACGAAGCTGGTATGGGTTCAGCTCCATACGCACACGCAACTGCAGTTACTGACCACCCTTGCAGACAAGGTATGTGGGGTATTTTTGAAGTTATAGCAGATACTATTATCGTATGTACAATTTCTGCACTAGTAGTACTTGTTACTGATCTATACAAAAATCCTGAAATGCAAGATATCGGAGTTGAAAGAGCTTTCAATTCTGCATTTGGTCAAATCGGAACAGCTATTATAGCTATAAGTTTATTCCTATTTGTACTTTCTACTATTATAGTTATTGTTTTCTACGCAGAAAAACAAGGAGAGTATTTATTCGGGACAGCTGTTGGTAAAATAGTTCGTCTTATCGCTTGTGGTATGGTAATATTAGGTGGATTTGTTTCTTTTGAAAATGCTGGAGTATTCCTAGATGCAACTCTTGGACTTGTTGTATTTACCAACATGTTAGGTATGATAATCCTAAGTGGAGAGTTAAAAGAACTAGTTGATGATTTCTTCAAGAATCCAAAATATTATCCTGGAGCAAAAAAATAATTTTATTTTAAATATTAATTTTATTAGAAAAGGATATAGTTAAATTTGAAAAAAGAGAATACATTTAAAAAAGAAATTGGCCTTGAAGCTCCAATATTCCTTTTAGTGTTTCTGGGAATTTTCATTTATATAGGAAAGATTATGGGCGGAACGAATATGATTAAAACTATGATGAGTACCGCCTACGATCTTCTTATGAATGTCTGCTTTTATCTTATGGCAGTGGCAGTTCTTGCTGGAGGTATTTCTTCTGTGTTTTCTGAATTTGGCGTTATTGCATTAATTAACAGGGCGTTGTCAGTTTTAATGAAGCCAATTTACGATCTTCCAGGTGCAAGTTCACTTGGAATGCTAAATTGTTTCATGTCTGACAACCCTGCTATTTTAACACTAGCTTACGACGACAATTTTAGAAAATATTTTAAAAAATATCAAATGCCAGCACTTACTAACTTAGCCACTTCCTTTGGAATGGGACTTATAACAGTTACATCAATGATGTCTCTTTCTGTAGACGGAGCAATAAAGGGAGCATTTGTGGGACTTTGCGGAGCAATAATAGGAAGTGTTATTTCTGTAAGGCTTATGATTAGACAGACTAAAAAGTATTATGGCACTGAAGATATGGTCGAATGCAGCAACAGTTCCAACTTGCCAGAAGGACACAGAATAGTCAGAGAAGGTTCTGTGGGGTCTAGATTTATACAATCTCTTTTAGACGGAGGTAAAGTTGGTGTTGACATGGGTGTTGCAATAATACCTGGTGTTGTATTAATTTGTACCATTGTTTTGATGCTTACAAATGGTACTGGACCAAGTGGAGTCTATGACGGTTCTGCAAATCAAGGTATTGCAGTTTTGCCGCTAATTGGCGAAAAATTAAATTTTATCTTGCAACCACTTTTTGGATTTAGTACAAATAAAGGAATAGCAGTGCCAATTACTGCACTTGGAAGCAGCGGAGCGGCTATTGGAATGGTAGCTGACATGGCTTCTAAAAAACTTATTGGTGGAAATGACATTGCGGTCTTTACTGCAATTTGTATGTGTTGGAGTGGATATCTATCTACTCACATTGCAATGATGGATGCTCTTGATACTAAAGAGATGACAGGTTATGCAATACTTTATCACACAATTGGTGGACTTGGAGCAGGAGTTGCTGCTCACATTATCTGGGGGTTACTAGTTTAATGGATATTACAAAATACTCACAATTATCTGTTGATGTTATTAATATGGCAAATAAAATTGCAATACGAAATAACAATTCAGAGGTAACTGATCTGCATCTATTTTATTCAATATTACTTTTTGAAGATAAAAATATAAAAGAATACTTAAAAGAATCTGAAGTAAATATTGTAAAATTAAAAAATGATGCAGAAAATGCAGTGAAAAAACTAAAGAGCTTAAAGGGCATCTCAAGTTTATATGTGAGTAGGTCTTATCAAAAAGTTTTGTTAATATCTGAAGAAATCTCGAGAAATTTATTTGAAGACTCAATATATGTCGAACATATTTTTTTGGCACTTCTAAGAGACGAGAATATGGCAAGTGCAAAACTTGCGAACTTATATGGAATTTCTTATGAAGGCTTTATGCAGTTTTTATCGAAGAAGTTTAACGAAGATTTTATGAATGGAGTTTCCAAGGAAACTATTGCGAGCCTTGAAAAATATGGAAGAAATCTAACTAGAGAAGCACTGGAAGGAAAGCTTGATCCTGTAATAGGACGCGAAGAAGAAACAAGGAGTGCACTTAGAATTTTATCTAGAAGGATTAAAAACAATCCAATCTTAATTGGTGAAGCTGGCGTCGGAAAGACGGCAATAGTTGAAGGAATAGTCGAGAGAATTGTAAAGGGAGATGTGCCAGACAATTTAAAGGGCAGAATAGTCTTCTCACTTGATATGGCATCTCTTGTTGCAGGAACAAAGTATCGCGGCGATTTCGAAGATAGATTAAAGAGGATCCTCGAAGTTATTAAAGACTCTGATGGAAAAATAATTTTATTTATCGATGAAATTCACAACATAATTGGTGCCGGAAACACATCGGGCTCAATGGATACTGCAAATATTTTAAAGCCAATGCTTGCGCGCGGAGAAATTTTAACTATTGGTGCAACGACAATTGATGAATACAAGAAGTATATCGAAAAAGACAGTGCTCTCGATAGGAGATTTCAAAAAATTCTTGTAGAAGAGCCAAGTGTTGACACATCAATTGCAATCTTAAGAGGGATAAAGGCAAAGTATGAGAAGCATCACATGGTAAAAATATCTGATGCAGCTCTTGTCGATGCGGTAAAGCTTTCAAAAAGATTTTTAAGTTATAGAAAGCTTCCTGATGTTGCAATAGATGTAATTGATGAGGCGGCGGCTCTAACTAGAATGGCAAGAGATCAAATGCCAGAAGAAATCGACAACCTAAATAGAAATATTATGCAGCTTGAGATGGAAAAAGTTGCACTTAAGGGCGAAAGTGACAGCTTATCGCGAGATAGAATTTTGGAAAAAGAAGTTGAGATAGAAAAGTTAGAAAGAGAGTTAAAGGAAAAGACTCATCTTTATGAACTTGAACGAGATAGACAAGATGAAATTCTTTTAAACGAAAAAGAATTAGAAGATATTGAAAATGAAATAGAAATATCAAAGAGTGAGCACAATCTCAAGAAGCTCGACGAAAATCTTGAGGCTAAAAAAATTGTTTGCGAAAAATTACAAGAACTCAGTTTAATAAAAGCTTACTATCCATTAAATACTAAGGTTACAAGTAGCGAAGTTAAGGAGATTGTATCAAAATTATCAGGCATGCCAAAGGTGAAGCTTAAGCTAAACAAATTGGACAATATTGAAGAAATTAGGACCAAGATGAAGTCTGAGTTTGCTGGAGGAGATGAGATGATTGATGAAATAATTAACACTTATCTCATTTCAGAAAGCGAAATCTTTAAGAGAACAAGACCCGTTGGAAGTTTTTTAATTGCAGGAAGAGGCTCTGGCAAGAGCTATATCGCAGAGCTAATTTCTAAGTACCTCTTCGATGGAGATGCAAGTTTAATTAGGTTTGATATGGGAGAATTTGGTGAAAAATCTTCAGTAACTAAATTAATAGGAGCTCCACCTGGTTATGTTGGATATGAAGTTGGCGGAGTTTTAACAGAAACTCTAAGGACAAAACCTTATACTGTAGTTGTATTTAATAACATTGACAAAGCTCACAAGGAAATTCAAAGTCTTATCTCACAAATAATAAGCGAAGGAAAATTAAAAGACAATAAGGGCCGAGATATAGATTTAAAAAACACAATTATTGTTCTTACAACTTCTTTAGAAGACGAAGAAGAAGTTTTAAAAAATCTAGAACTTATCGCCAAAAAAGTTGATTATGTCTTTTATCTTGATGAGTTAGACGAAGAAGCAATTAATAAATTAATTAGAATTAATTTAAACAAATTATCAGAAGATTTAAAGGACTCTCACATATTGCTTCAATATGACTTAAAATTTTTAGAGAATATGACAAATTATGCTCTAGATTATAAAATGGGAGTTCATGATATTAAGAGATTTATTGAGAGAGAAATCTACTTAATAATCAGCAAAAAATATTTAGAAATACAGTCAGATGAATTGTTGAAATTGACATTAAAGTTTGATGATGGAAATCTTGATTTGACAGTAGAAAATTAAAACGGAGGTAAATATGGAATTTCAAATACCAGAATTTGTTTGGCCAGACTTTTCAGAAGAAAAGTATAAAAATGCACCTGATATTAAATTAGGTAAAGTTGAAAAAGACGGAGTTGCACCAGATGGATTTTACTTAACAACTCACATGCCAACATTTTATAAAAAAGATGGCGAGTGGCTATTCCCTGAACACAACTCTCTAAATTGCGTTGCAGTTTATAAAGACGGCAAAATTGTAATTGAAGAGATAAGAGATTTAGCTGTTGGCGAAGAAGTAGTTCTTTCAACTAAAGGAGATTTAGAAAGCGGCATATTAATTTATAGAGAGGGCTTCCCTAAATCTTTATATTCTGCTGAAGGAAAAGCTGTTGAGACTTCTTTTTCTGAAGACTACGACAAATTATTTGAATTTATGCAACACGAAAGAGATAGCGAAGACGGATACATTGTTTGGGTGCTTGGACCTAGTGTTGTTTTTGACTACGACACAAGACATGCACTTAATAAGCTTGCCGAAAATGGATATATAGACTGTCTACTTGGCGGAAATGCAATGTGTACTCACGACCTAGAAGGTGGATTTTTACAAACTGCACTAGGACAAAATATCTACACTCAAGAAAATGTTCCAATGGGTCACTACAATCACCTTGATCTACTTAACGAAGTTAGAATGGCAGGTTCAATTAAAAACTTTATAGCTGCTGGAAATGTTAAAGACGGAATCATCAAAACTCTTTCAGATATGGATATTCCTTTTGTATTATCAGGATCAATTAGAGACGATGGACCACTTCCAGAAGTTATCGGCGACACAGAAAGAGCTCTATCAGAGACAAAAAAAGAACTGGACAAGGCGACACTAATTATTTGTATTGCAACAATGCTACACAGCTTGTCTGTTGCCAACATGGCATCTAGCTACAGAATTAGAAAAGATGGCAAGGTTACACCAGTTTATATGTATTCAATTGATGTTACAGAAAATGTCGTTCACAAAGTTGGGGCAACAAGAGAACACATGGCCTTTGTTCCAATGGTAACAAATGTACAAGACTTCGTTGTAAACTGTGAAAAAGCATTAGTTACGCCAGCAGACAAAGTATTTCAAGATGAAATGAAAATTCCTGAAAATGAATATGTAGAGATAAAAAATAACGAAGAAACAGAAAGGGGAGACATTTAATATGAAATTCGAAATGCCAAAATATCATCATCCAGATTTTGAACAAGACTTTTTGAAGAATGCTCCGAATGTAACACTTGAAGAAGTAAAAGTTGATGGCATAAGCCCACGTCACTATCACGCTCTTTCTGTTTATCCTGAATATTTCAAAATAAATGGAAAATGGGTGTTGGCTGTTCAGTCAAGAATGGACACAGTATGCGTTGCCAACGACACACCAGGTGAAGAAAGTGTAGACATAGTTGAATTTAGAAATCTTAAAAAAGGCGACAAAGTAGTTATTGGACGTACAGAAGATGCATCAGAAGGTATCTACGTTTGGACTCAAGGATTTTTAGAAGCAGACGAAAACAAAGACACATTTGCATTCCGTTCAGGTCGTTCAAGAGAGACAGCTTTTTCTATTGACTACGACACTCTTTATGAAGTGCTTAGACACGAAAAAGAAAATAACGGCTACGTAACACTTATAATTGGTTCAGCTCTTTCTCTAGATAGAGACTCAAGAGATGCCCTTGCAAGACTTATAAATAATGGTTATGTGCAAGCAATATTCTGTGGAACAGAAACTGCAGCCTTCGACCTTGAGAGGGGAATATTTAATACATCTTGGGGACAAGAACATTTTGAAAAGGAACAAAACACTACTAGAAATTTATTCGAAACAATAAACTTAGCAAGGAAGTATGGATCAACAAAAGCTCTAGTTGAATCTGGACTTGTAAAAGACGGATTTATTAAAGCATGTATAGAAAACGACGTTCCATTTGTTCTATCAGGCACAATTAGAGATAGACTTGGACTTCCAGAAACAATCGACAATGTGTATGATGCACAAAATATTATGAGAAGCCATGCAAGAAAAACATCAACAATTATCATGATGTCTGCAATTTTATTTACAATTGCAACTGGAAACATGACTCCTTCTTATAATGAATTTGACGGAGAAGTAAGACCTGTTTATATGTATACAATTGATATTCAAGAGTTTGCTGTAAACAAATTATCAGATAGAGGAACTGTCACTGCAGTTTCCATGGTTACAAATGTTCAAGACTTTATCAGAAACGTCGATAGAGCTCTTAACAAATAGGGGGAATTTTTATTAAGAAAATAGTTTTAGCTCTCGGAGGCAATGCCCTTGGCAGCACTCCTGATGAACAAAAAAATGCTGTTAAAATAACTGCTAAATCAATTGTAGATTTAGTGAGCGAGGGAAATAAAGTTATTATATCTCACGGCAATGGCCCACAAGTAGGAATGATTAACTTGGCAATGGATGTTGCATCAAAGTCATCTGCCAATACACCGACTATGCCATTTCCTGAATGTGGTGCAATGAGCCAAGGCTACATTGGTTATCATTTACAAAACTCAATCGAAAATGAACTTTTAAAGAGAAACATGACAGAGGATGTTGTGTCTTTAGTGACACAGGTTCTTGTTGATTCTAATGATCCTGCATTTGAAAACCCAACTAAGCCAATCGGAAGTTTCTACACAAAAGAAGAAGCTCAAGAGATGTCAAAAAACGGAGTTGTATTTAAAGAAGACGCAGGAAGAGGTTACAGAAGAGTTGTACCTTCACCAAAGCCTGTCGATATTATAGAAAAAAATTCAGTTAAGCTTCTATATGACAATGGAACTATTGTAGTTGCAGCAGGAGGCGGAGGAATTCCTGTAATTCGTGAAGATAGTGAGTATAGGGGAGTGCCAGCAGTAATCGACAAAGACTTTACTACAGCAAAACTTGCAGAGCTTGTGGATGCAGATGTACTAATTATTCTTACAGCTGTTGAAAAAGTGGCAATTAAATTTGGAAAACCAGATGAAGAGTGGCTAAGCGAGATGACTGTTGAAGAAGCAGAAAAATATTTAGAAGCAAAAGAATTTGCAGAAGGTTCAATGAAACCAAAAATTGAAGCTGCTCTTGGATTTGTAAAGTCAGGCAAAAATAGGACAGCTCTTATAACTTCACTAGAAAAAGCTCTTGATGGGCTAGAAGGAAAAACTGGAACACTTATTAAATAATAAAAAGGAATAGGCTTATTTTATATTTATATAAAATAGACCTATTTTCTTTAAATTAAAACAAATACATATTTATGTTTAACACTAGCAAAATATAACAAGTAATACATATTTAATGTTATAATAAAGTAGCTAGAAAATAAAAAGAAAAGTAGTTGATTGTATGAGAATACTCGTAATTGATGCTCAAGGTGGCGGACTTGGAAAACAAATCATCCAAGCACTAAGGAGCAAACACGAAAATTTAGAAATTATTGCTGTTGGCACAAACAGCATTGCAACTTCAAATATGCTAAAGGCAGGTGCAAAAGTTGCCGCAACAGGAGAAAACGCTGTTGTAGTCAATTGTCAAACGGCAGATGTAATTATTGGCCCAATTGGAATACTTCTAGTCAATTCACTTTATGGTGAGATTTCAGCTAAGATGGCAGAAGCAGTTAGCTTATCGAGGGCAAAGAGAATTTTAATTCCATTTTTGCACGATGACAATATTATAGTTGGAGTCAATGATTATTCACTTAAATATTTGATCGACCAAGCTGTGGCAGAAGTCGAAAAAATTATATAGCACAAAGATTAATAGTTTTTACACGAAGTAAAAATTTGCGAGAGAACTTGCAGTAAATAATTTTTGTGCATCTAAGAATAGTACTATGAAGGTACGCTATTTCCAAAGGAAAGGTGTGCCTTTATTTTTTTGTAATGATTTAAGAGGTTAATAATGAATCTAGAAGAATTTTTTAATAAACACAGAAAAGTCGCCTTGGCTTTTTCGGGCGGAGTTGACTCTGCGTATTTATTATATTCTGCAATTAAAAACAATGTAGATGTATGCGCATACTATGTTAAGAGTGACTTTCAACCAGACTTTGAACTTGAAGATGCCAAGAGGCTTAGAGATATCTTAAATGCAAATATGAAAATTTTAAATATAGAAGTCTTGGAAAACCCAAATATTTCTAAAAATCCAGAAGACAGATGTTACTACTGCAAGAAGGAAATTTTTGGAAAAATTTATGACGAGGCAAGAAAAGACGGCTATGAGGTTTTACTCGATGGCACAAATTTTTCTGACGAATACGAAGATAGACCTGGCATGAAGGCAAAGGATGAGCTAAAAGTCTTATCGCCTTTAAGAGAGTGTGAGCTTACAAAAGAAGATATTAGAAAGCTCTCTAAAGAGGCAGGGCTTTTTACTTGGAACAAGCCGTCATACTCCTGTCTTGCAACGAGAATAAAGACGTATTCAGAGATAAGTAAAGAAAAACTTGAGAGAACGGAGAAGTCAGAGGAATTTATGAGGAGTTTGGGTTTTACTGATTTTAGAGTAAGAAACATGGGTGATGATGCAAAGATTGAAGTAATCTCAAGTGAATTTGAATTGCTATTTAAAAATAGAGAGAAGATACTTAGAGAATTATCAAAATATTTTAATAAAGTTTTATTAGATTTGGAGGCGAGATGATGGATGAAAGAGAAATTCTTAAGCTTGTTAAAAGTGGAGAGATGACAGTTGATGATGCAGTGCACGAGCTTAAGACAATGCCCTTTAAAGAAATTGATTTTGCAAAGATAGATTTTCACAGAAAGATAAGAACGGGCGCTGGCGAAGTGATCTATGGTGCGGGCAAGACGCCTCTTGAGATTGTAAAAATAATTGAAGTTATGCTAGAAAACGGTCAAGATAAAATTTTAATTACAAGGCTTTCAAAAGAAGCTTTCGAAATAATAAAAAAAGACTACGACATAAAATATTATGAAAGAGCAAAAGTTGCAATCTATGGCGAATTAGAAAAACCATCGGGACTTGGAAAAATTGTTGTTGCAACGGGAGGAACGAGCGACATTCCTGTGGCAGAAGAGGCGGCTCTTACGGCAGAATTTTTGGGAAATGAAGTCGTAAGGCTTTATGATGTCGGAGTTGCTGGACTTCACAGGCTCCTATCTCACATTGATGAACTGGTAGACGCCAGTGTAGTTATTGCCATTGCAGGAATGGAGGGTGCACTTGCAAGCGTAATTGGAGGCCTTGTCGATGCACCTGTAATTGCCGTTCCTACAAGCGTTGGTTACGGCGCATCTCTAGGCGGAGTTGCAGCACTTTTATCAATGCTAAACTCCTGTGCAAGTGGAGTTAGCGTAGTTAATATTGACAATGGATTTGGAGCTGGATATTTGGCGAATACGATTAATCACATGGAGGCGAAAAGATGAGATCGCTGTATTTAGATTGCAATATGGGCGCAGCTGGCGACATGTTAACAGCAGCACTATTAGAACTTTTTGACAATAAAGATGAGATGGTAAAAAAATTAAATAGATTTGGAATTCCAAAAGTAACTTTTTCCTCAGAAGAGGCGCTAAGTAGCGGAATAAATGGAAGGCGCTCCATAGTAAAAATTGATGGAATGGAAGAAGAGCTTTCTGATTTTCATGAACATGATGAGCATCATCACGACCACGAACACTCTCATTCTCACGAACATAGTCATGAACATGACCACGAGCATGATCATAGCCATGAACATAGTCACGAGCACGATGACATCCACGAACACAATCATGACCACGATGACATCCACGAACACAATCATGACCACGATCATGACCACCATCACGACCACGAGCATCATCACACTCACTCTCATGTCCACAGGGGAATGAAAGAGATCACTGAAATTGTAAATTCTCTTGAGATTTCTCCAAAAGTTCGAGAAGATATTTTGGAAGTTTACAATTTAATCGCCGTGGCAGAAAGTGCATCACACAATGTGGATGTAAGCGAAATCCACTTCCATGAAGTTGGAACTCTTGATGCAATAGCAGATATTGCAGCAGTATGTTTTTTAATCGACGAATTAAAAGTAGATAAAATTGTGGCATCTAGAATTAATGTTGGAGGAGGGCATGTGCACTGTGCTCATGGAATTTTACCTGTTCCGGCACCAGCTACTGCATATATCTTAAAGGGACTTCCAATTTATAGCGGAAAGGTTTTAAGTGAACTTACTACTCCAACAGGAGCTGCCCTCTTGAAGTACTTTGTAGATGAGTACGGTGACATGCCAACAATGAATGTGGAAAAGATTGGATACGGACTTGGCAAAAAGGAATTTGAAGTTCTAAACGCCGTGAGGGTATTTTTAGGTGAGAGTGAAGATAAAAGTGATTTGGTCTATGAACTTTCATGCAATGTGGACGACATGACTGGAGAGGACATTTCCTTTACTATGGATAGGCTATTTGAAGGCGGAGCAAGAGAAGTTTATGTAATTCCAATAATTATGAAAAAGTCTCGTCCGGGCAATTTAATTAGAGTAATGTGCACAGAAAAAGATAAGGAAAACTTAGTAAAACTTATTTTCAAACACACTACGACAATTGGAATAAGAGAAGTGGAAACTAAGAGATATATTTTAGATAGAGAGATAAAAAAAGTTGACACAGAATTTGGCGAGACTCGCGTAAAAGAGTCTTCAGGATATGGAGTGACTAGAAAAAAATTTGAATACGACGACTTGGCAAAGATTGCAGATGAAAATAATTTAAGCTTAGAAGAAGTAAGGGATAAAATCGAAAATGGTCCACAAGTTGAAAAGAATAAAGAGTTTTCTATGAAACCCGTTGGATATATAAAATCTCCTTATTTAACTCGAGATGAGATACCTAGACAGAGCGTACTTTCTGATAAGAGTGCTGTAATTGAAATCGAAGAAGAATTTAGAGACGGCTTATTCAATTTAGAAATAGGAAAATATATTGTAATACTTTTTGCCTTCCACAAGTCTAAAAAGAATCCTGCACTTATAATTAATCACAAGTACACTGACGGCACCAAGGGAATTTTTGCAACGAGATCTCCCAATAGACCAAACCCTATTGGACTATCCATCTGCAAAATTATTGACCTTAACGATAAATCAATAACTATTGAAGGAGTTGACATGTTAGATGGAACTCCAGTGCTTGATATTAAACCTTATGTTGAGTGGTTAAACCCAAATGTTGAAAGCGAAGAGTGATACTATCTTAAAAGTTAAAGATTTAGACTTTTCTTATAAAGAGAAGATTCTAAAAGATATTAATTTAGAACTTGGCGACAAAAATATATGCGCTCTTTTGGGAACAAATGGAAGTGGCAAGTCCACTCTTTTAAAAAACATTGCAAATATTTTAACTCCAGAAGATGGAGCAATTTATATTAAAGGAAAGGACGCATTGTCCTACTCAAATAGTGAGAGGGCAAGGACTCTTGCCTATGTTTCTCAAAAAGATGCGGCAAATTCAACAATTGTCTACGACAGCATTTTAATCGGCAGAAAGCCCTATATAAAATACATGCCATCTAAAGAGGACTACAGAATTGTAGACGAAGTTATCGATTATTTAAAGCTTTCTGATATCACTTTAAAAAGATTAAACGAGCTTTCTGGTGGACAGCTCCAAAAAGTTATTATTGCAAGGGCGCTTGTGCAGGAGCCAAAGATTCTTTTATTAGATGAGCCCACATCGGCACTTGATTTAAAAAATCAAATTGAAGTTATGGACTACATTGTGAAGTACTGCAAGGACAAGTCCATACTTTCGATAATTGCCATTCATGACATAAACTTAGCACTTAAGTACAGTGATTATTTTATCCTTTTAAAGGACAAGTCAATTTTTAAAAAGGGCGGGGCAGAGCTTATCACTAAAGATAATTTGAGTAAGCTCTATGATTTAGAAGTAGAGATAATTGATTTTAAAGATAATAAAGTTGTAATACCAATTTCTGCAAGCTTATAGAGGTGAGTTTTGAAAAATAGACATGATGAATATCTAAAATATACAAAGAGAAAAATTATTATATTATTTATATTTTTTGCCTTAGTTTTATTTTCAATGTATTTTGCTCTAAAAACTGGTGTGGCAGAGATGGACTTTAAAACAATACTTTCTATACTTACGAAAAGAAGTGATGACAGAGCTCTTGAGATAGTCCTATTAAACATAAGGCTTCCAAGGATTGTTGCCAGTGTATTTGCTGGTGCATCACTTGGAGTTTCGGGCTGCATTATGCAGAATAATTTAAAAAATCCACTCGCATCGCCTTCAACAATTGGGGTAACTAGTGCGGCAGCCTTTGGGGCAAATTTTGGAATAATCGTCCTCGGCGGTGGATCCTTTCAATCGGGATCAAGCGATGCAGTCTACATTATGTCGCCATACATCGTAACATTTTGTGCTTTTGTGGCGTCTGTCGTTGCAATATCAATTGTAATAACTATTTCAAGAATAAAGAGCTTTAGTCCTCAGGTGATTATTCTTGCAGGAGTTGCAATATCATCGCTTTTTGGTGCAGGCACAACATTTTTGCAATACTTTGCAGACTCAACTCATGTGGCGACGGCAGTGTTTTGGAGTTTTGGAAATTTGGGCCGTGCAAATTGGAAGGAGATAATTCTTATTGGCATTCTTCTATTAATTTCATTTATCTATTTCATGTTTAAGTCATGGGATTACAACGCACTTATTAATGGAGATGACAATGCCAAAGTTCTCGGTGTAAACACTCACAGGACAAGGCTTGGTGGAATGTTTTTTGCATCGATTTTAATTTCTGTATGTGTTTCATTTTTGGGAATAATAAGTTTTGTCGGACTAATTGCACCGCAAATTTCTAGAAGAATTATAGGAACGGATCACAGATTTTTGATTCCATCATCAGCTCTTTTGGGCTCTCTTATACTTTTAATATCTGATACCGTGGCAAGAGTCTTGTTTTCGCCAATAATTTTACCAGTTGGAGTTATCACATCCTTTTTAGGAGCTCCATTATTTTTATATATTTTGATGAAAGACTACAAGAATTAGAGAGGAGATAAAATGAAAATAAAAAAAATAATCTTTGCACTGGCTTTATGTTTAATAATTTTTACGGGATGTCAAAATAATCCTAAAAATAACGATAAAGCTAATGATGCAAAGAAAGTAAGTGAGACAAGTGAAGAAATAACAATAATTGATGCAGTGGGAAGAGAAGTTAAACTACCAAAGGTGGCAGAAAGGGTAGTGCTCGAAAATCCGCTTCCAGCAAGATTATATTCCTATATCAACGGAACAGATAAAGTAGTTGGAGTATCTCCAAGAGAAGAAAGAGCGGATATAAGACCCTATGCTCTTGCAAATCCAGAATTTGCCACAATAAAAGCGTGCGGTGGAGGCAATAATATAGAAAATTATGAAGACGTGCTACTTCAAAAGCCAGATGTATTTTTTGCATCAAATAAAGAAGATGCAGCAGCTTATGACAAAATTGAAGAGCAAGTGGGCTGTCCAGTAATAGCACTTGATGGCGGAAGGGACACTATGTTTGATGAAAAAACTTATGAGTCGCTATATAATATTGGAAAGGCTGTTGGCAAAGAAGATAGAGCTAAAGAAGTTGTGGACTATATGGAGTCTATTAAAGAAGATTTACATAATAGAACAAAAGATATCCCTCAAGATGAAATAAAAACTGCCTATGCTGGAGGACTTGCTTATAAGGGTTCTCACGGAATTGAAGGCACAAGGGGAAATTATCAATTATTTGATGCAGTAAATGTAAAAAATGTTGTCGACACAGACAAAGATGGTTTGGTAGAAGTAGATAAAGAAAAATTAATCGAGTGGGATCCAGAATATATTTTTATCGACCTTGCAAGTATTTCTTTAATACAAGAAGAGTACAACAAAAATCCAGAGTACTTTGAGCATTTAAATGCCTTTAAAAATAATAAAGTATATGCCCAGCTTCCATTTATTTGGTGTCAGATAAATTATGACACTGCAATTGCCGATACTTACTTTGTTGGCAAGACTTGTTATCCAGAAGCCTTTAGCGATGTCGATGTAATTGATAAGACTAACGAAATTTATGAATTTTTAGTTGGCAAGGGAGTTTATGATGAACTTGCAGCTGAAACATTTGGAGGATTTCAACAAATTACATTAAATGACTTTAGAGATAATAAATTTATGAAAGTTCAAAAATAAAAGCTCTACATTTAGTAGAGCTCTTTTATCATAATATGAATTATCTTAGTATCCAAAAATTAATCTCAAGGCGATTACTATAATCACTTGGTGCAAGAAATAAATTACAAGAGAATGCCTTCCCATAATATTTATAAAATTATTGGAGGCTTCTTTTTTTTCGAGCTTCAAAAAATTATAGGAGAAGTAGCCTGCATAAAATAAAAATATCCAAGGAATTATTGGAAAATAATCTGCAGAATAAAAATCTTTAGATGGAAGTCCCAAGAAAAATAAATTTGGTTTGTAAAGAGCAGGACTTAGCTTAATAAGTCCAAACAAAATTTCTCCGTAATAAATATTTTTTAAGATTATAAATAATATTGAAGAGATAATTAGACCTTTAAGTGGGTCTATTTTTTTTATTTTTTCTCCGACTAGGCTCTCTATTAAAAAGGCCGATGCGAAGAAGTGAATCACTCCAAATAAAATTACATTTTCGGGGGAATAGAGATAGGTCGCCACAGTTATCGCGACAGAAATCAAAATTAAAATCATAGTCTTTTTGGAATAATTTTTTGAAAAATTAAGGCTAAGACCTGCAATAAAAATAAATGACCAACAGATGTACTGCTGAAAATAATATAAATTGCTTTTTATTTCAAAACCATAGAAGGCCTCAAGATCGTAAATTGTGTGATAAATTATCATGGCGATTATTGTTATTCCTCGCCAAAAATCAATAAAATTATATCGCTTCATAATATCTCCTTGTTAAATAAATTTTATCAATGAAGCAAATTTTATACAAGAAAAACTGTGTTTAAAAAATTAAACAAAATCTTTAATATCTATTGACTTTGCAATAAAAAGATTTTATACTAATCATGAGTTTAATAAGTTAAAAAAATTGTTTAATATATGAGGTTGAGTTAATGAATATAGGCAAGAGAATAAAAGATTTGCGCATAACTCAAGATCTAACTCAAGAGGAGCTAGCAGATAGATCAGAACTTACGAAGGGATTTATTTCACAAATTGAAAGGGACCTTACTTCTCCGTCTGTAGATTCTCTTTTAGATATTTTGGAAGCTCTTGGGACAGATCCCGAGACTTTTTTTGCGCGTGACGAAAATGAAAAAATTGTTTTTAAAAAAGAAGATTATTTTGAAAGTGATAACGACGACTTGGGTTATATTTTAGAGTGGATCGTTCCGAATGCACAAAAGAATTTAATGGAGCCAACTCTTGTGACTATTGCCCCAAAGGGCAGGACAAAAAATATTCCTCCCTATGACGGTGAGGAGTTTGGTTATGTCATAAAGGGCGGCATTAAATTAGTTTATGGAAATGAAGAGGCCTATGACCTTAAGAAGGGCGAGACTTTTTATTTTAGGGCAGACAAGGAACATTACCTACTTAACGAAAAAAACAGCGAGGCGCGAGTATTGTGGATATCATCTCCACCGAGTTTTTAGCATTGAGGTGAAATATGGAAAAAAGTGTTATTGAACTTAAGAACATTACAAAAAGTTTTGGCGACAATGTAATACTTGAAGACTTCAGCATGAATGTACTTAAAGATGAATTTTTGACAATTTTGGGGCCAAGTGGTTGCGGCAAGACTACAATCCTAAGGCTTATTGCCGGATTCGAAGATGCTGATAGCGGAAAAATTTTATTTAATGGCGAAGATATTTCTGATAAAGAGCCTTATGAGAGAAAAATCAATACAGTTTTCCAAAGATATGCTCTCTTTCCACACATGAATGTCTTCGACAACATTGCCTTTGGTCTAAACATTAAAAAGCTAGATAAAAAAGTTATAAAAGAAAAAGTTGGAGAAGTTTTAAAGCTCGTTAACTTAGAAGGTTTTGAAAAGAGAGAAATCGACTCACTATCTGGTGGACAGCAACAGAGAATTGCCATAGCAAGAGCTCTTGTAAATGAGCCAGAGGTACTTCTACTAGATGAACCACTTGCCGCACTTGATCTTAAGATGAGACAAAACATGCAGATTGAACTTAAGAGAATCCAAAAAAGTGTAGGAATTACTTTTATCTACGTAACTCACGACCAGGAAGAAGCTCTTTCAATGAGCGATAGAATTATTGTAATGAATGAGGGCGTTATCCAACAGATGGATGAGCCAATAAATATTTACAATGAGCCAAAAAATGCCTTCGTCGCAAACTTCATTGGTGAGTCAAATATCATAAAGGGAAAAATGATTAAAGACTATCAAGTTAGATTTTTAGACAGAGACTTTGAATGCGTGGACAAGGGATTTAAACCTAATGAGGATGTCGAAGTTGTAATTAGGCCAGAGGATGTAATATTAACTGATGAGGGCAAAATGCTTGAGGGAAAAGTTACAAGCCTTGTCTTTAAAGGCGTTCATTACGAGATGAGTGTCGATGTAGGTGGAACAAGCATGCTCGTTCAATCTACAGAGAAAAAGGAAGTTGGAGAAGTGACTGGTATCGTAATTAAGCCTGATCTAATCCACGTAATGAGGTTATCAGAATGAAAAAATTCTCCTATATATATTTACTTTGGGCACTTACCTTTATAGTTTTTCCATTAATTTTAATTTTGATTTATTCTTTAAACAGTGGCAGTGACCTTACAAATTTTAGCTTCACGCTTGATAATTTTAGAAGATTTTTTGAACCGCTATATTTAAAAATATTAGTTACATCAATTTTAATAGCAGGCGCATCTACTATTTTGTGTCTAATAATTGGTTACCCTGTTAGCTATATTATTTCAAAGATGCCGGAGAAAAAGAGAAACAATGCAATATTAATTTTCATCATTCCAATGTGGATGAACTTTTTACTTAGAACTTATGCATGGCTTACTCTTCTTGGCAACAACGGACTTATCAATAAATTTATTGGAATTTTTGGACTTGGACCTTGGAATTTAATGTACAATTCAAAAGCCATAATGATTGGCATGGTCTATAACTTCTTGCCATTTATGGTTCTTCCGATTTACACAATGCTTCTAAAAATTGATCCAAAATTAATTGAGGCAGCAAAAGACCTTGGGGCAAATGACTTTAAAGTATTTACTAAAGTTATATTTCCACTTTCAGTTCCTGGAATTTTTACAGGAATAACTATGGTCTTTATTCCGGCAATTTCTACATTCGTAGTTCCAAACCTACTTGGTGGAAACAACTTCTACCTAATCGGAAACTTAATCGAAAAACAATTTACTTTTACGGGAGATTGGGGATTTGGTTCTGCCGTTTCAATTGTACTAATTATAATAATGCTTTTGATACTGATCATACCGAAGTTATTTAAAAAAGATGTCAAGGCAGACACTGGCGTGGGAGGTATAATGTGAAAAAAATAATTGATAAAATTTATTTGTTTTTAATTTTTATATTTCTCTATGCGCCAATATTTGTCTTAATAGTATTTAGTTTCAACAACTCAAAGCTTAGAGGATCTTGGGCAGGATTTACCTTAAAGTGGTACAAGAACTTGCTAAACGACCCGGCAATTTTAAGCTCTCTTTGGACTACAATAATCGTCGCCGTTGTTGCAACTATTATCTCAACAATTGTAGGAACTTTTGCAGCAATTGCAATTAACGAATTAAGGGGCGTAAAAAAAGATTTAATTTTAGATATAAATTATCTGCCAGTAATCAATCCAGATATTGTTACGGCAGTGGCGCTGATGGGATTTTTTGGACTTATAAATATGCAAATGGGATATAGAACTATGATTTTATCTCACGTAGTATTTTGCATTCCCTATGTAATACTTTCAATACTTCCAAAACTTTCTCAGCTCGACAAAAATACTTTGGAGGCTGCACTTGATCTTGGCGCGACTCCATTTTATGCAATAAGATATGTAGTGATTCCACAGATTAAACCGGCAATTTTAACTGGAGCACTCATGGCATTTACACTTTCAATAGATGACTTTGCAATTTCATTCTTTAACACTGGACAGGGAGTTTCAAACTTATCTATTACAATTTACTCAATGGCAAGAAAGGGAATCAACCCTTCAATAAATGCGATATCTACATTGATGCTCGTTGCTCTTTTGATTTTACTTGTGATAATTAATAAGAGAAGCGAAAATCAAAATATAAATAAAGAACAAGAGGTGTAGTATGAAAAAAATAATTATAGCTTTATCAGTACTATTGATGCTAACTTTAACGGCTTGTGGCTCGAAGGGGAGTGAGCCAAAGGAAGAAATTTCTGTTTACAATTGGGGAGAATATATCGACCCATCAATCTTAAAAGATTTTGAAAAAGAAACTGGAATCAAAGTAAATTATTCTACTTATGCATCTAACGAAGACCTTTATATAAAAATGACTCAGTCTCAAGAAAAATACGACGTTGTTGTACCAAGCGACTACATGATTGAAAGACTGATAAAAGAAGATTTAGTTCAAGAAATTAACTTCGATAACGTAGAGAACTTTAAAGATGTAGAAGAAAATTTAAAAAATCCAGTATTTGATCCAGAAAATAAATATTCTGTGCCATATTTCTGGGGAACTCTTGGAATAGTTTATAACAAAGCACAGATAAAAGATAAAATTGACTCTTGGGATGCTTTGTGGAACGAAAAATACAAGGGACAAATTGTAATGTATAACTCACAAAGAGATACAATTGGAGCTGCACTAAAAAGACTTGGCTACTCACTAAATACAACTGATCCAAAGGAACTTGAAGCAGCTAAAAAATCTTTAATCGAACAAAAGCCTCTAGTCTATGCTTATCTTGATGACGACGGACGCGATGTTGTAGTTCAAGGAGATGCAAATTTATGCATTATGTATTCAGGAGATGCACTTAATATGATTATGCAAAATCCTGATCTTGATTACGTAGTTCCAAAAGAAGGCTCAAATATTTGGTACGACTCAATGGTCATTCCTAAAAATGCAACTAATAAAGAGGGAGCAGAAAAATTTATAAATTATATATTAAAACCAGAAGTTCAAGCAAAAAATGCCGAGTACTGCGTGGGTTACACTTCTCCTGTTAAGGGAGTAAAAGAACTACTACCTGATGAAATTAAAAACTCACAAGTTGCCTATCCAGATATGGATAAACTTCCACCACTTGAAGCATTTAAAGATTTAGGTGACGCAGTAAAACTATACGACAGAACTTGGACAGAAATAATTGCATCAAATGATTAATAAAAAATCTACCAATTAATTTTGGTAGATTTTTTTCGTTAAAATTTTTGAATCTATTTCTTTGTAAAAATTCGTAGATGAATTTAAGTTTATAGACAAAAACTTCAATATTATTTTTGTAAGTGTAATCAATTTTCACATTATCCTATAGTAATTAACTAAAATTTTAGTTTATTTTATACATGCACTGTGA